>CAZUAM010000620.1:0-3868 GCA_964618095.1 uncultured Planctomycetaceae bacterium
CTCTGGAAGTACTGCTCGATCTCTTTGCGGAACTGCTGGGGATAACGCTCGGTTCGCGACTGGCGAAGCGATTCCCGCTGGCGGCCAGGAAGCCCGATGAACCCGCTGGCTCCCGTCCGGTTGCGCCGCGGGCCGTCGGCCCCTCCGGCTCCGGCCCAATTTCCAGATCTGCCCGTGCCTCTCGCGCCCGCTTGCCCTTGTCCTTGTCCTTGTCCCTGTCCCTGTCCCTGTCCTTGTCCTGGGCCTTGTCCCGGGCCTTTTCCTGGGCCTTTGCCCGGGCCTTTTCCTGGGCCTTTGCCTGGGCCTTTGCCTGGTGCCATTCCAAGTCCTGCCTGGGAAAGTGTGAGGGCAGCGGCCGCTTGCGCCAGGGATGCCTGGGCTGCCTGGGCGCTGGTCTGGGAGGGCGGAGCACTGTTGGCTGCGGCCTGCGCGGCCGCTTGGGCCAGTGCGGACTGCGCGGCCCGCAGCGCGCTGGCGGCGGGAGCGGGCAGCATCCCCATGGCGCCGGAATTCAGCGGAGCGATCATGCCCGAAGCGCTATTGAGGGGTGTTACCGCGGGCGTGGCTCCGGGCGCAAGGAGCTGCTCGGCGAGTTTCTTCACCGCGGCCTGTTCCTGAGCCAACTGCCCTAACGGCTGCCCATTCTGCGCGGCGGCCTGGGCGAGCCCAGCGAGAGCTTGTTGCATCGACTGGATGGCGGCGGGAAGGCTGCGTTGGCCGAGTTGGTTTGCCGCCTGTGCCGCCGCCTGCTGTGCCGCAGCGGTCGGCGATTGGTTTGCCGGGCTCTGTTGGGCCAACTGGTCGGCAATCGCCTGCTGGCGTTTCTGCAAGGCCTGCACGGCGCTCACTTGCGGGTTGAGTTGGGAAAGCGCCTTGGCGACCTGCTGCTGGGCCTGGGCAATGAGGTTGGCTGACGCAACGGCGGCCGCGGGGTTCGCCAAGCCCAAGGCTTTCGCCAAAGCCGCCATCTGGGCATCGAGTTTCTCTAATGCCTTGGACAAGTCCTCCAGAGCCTCCGTCTGCCTGGGCTGCGCCGCCGCGGGTTTCGTGACGCCGAGCGCGTCGGCGGCCAGTCGCATCTTCTCGGCGGCATTGCCCAGATCCTTGGCCGCCTCGGGCGCCAACGACGACGCCCGTGTTTGCGCCCCCATCGTGCGATTCTGGAGATTTTTCTCTGTCTCCGTGAGGGCTTCTGTCTCGGCCTGCGCCCCTCGCGGGATCTGCTGGATGGTCTTCTGCTGAGTGGCTTCCTGGTCGGTATAGATTTTGGAGACTATCTCGCGCAGTTCCTTCAACGCATCGAGTTTGGCTTTCGCTTCTTCGAGGGCAGCCAGTTGTTCGGCAAGGATCGCCTCCGCTCGCTCAAGGCTGCGGATGGCGTTTTGCTGCGGTCCCGGCGCATTCCGTTTGGCCGCCAATTCCGTTGCGGATTTCGTCATGCTGGCAGCGGCCTGGCCGATGGCCTCGGCGGCTTGGGGAGAGGGTGTCGCGGCGTCAGCCTCCAGCCGACGTGCGCTCTGCTGAAGCCCCTGCTGCCGGGTACCCTGCTCCGCAAGGGAGGCGGTATCCGCTGCTCGTTCCGCGGCGTCCGCCTTCTTGCTCAGATCGATTTCCTCTTCCTTGAGTTTGCGAACCCGCTGAAGGAGCGCCCGGGTTGCTTCCAGTTTATCGCCAGGCAGGGCGGTGGCGATCCTCTCTTCTTCGATGGCCTTGAGCAGGGCGTCGCGAGCTTCCCGCAGTTTGACCAGTGCCGCTTCTTCCAGGGGAATCGCCGCCGTCCTGCGTTGCGGCACGGGATCGGCAGTGCCCAGCACGGCGCGCACTTCCTGCATCGGATCAATGGATGACCCTAACAAAGCCGCAGCATGCGGCGCCAATGGCTGCAACTCCCCGCACGTGAAATCGGCCCGGTCGACGATGCCCGCCTGTCTCTTCTGCACGTCCTCTGCTTCCCGCTCGACGACGTCTTGCGGGTGCACTCTACCGACACGATCGTCATCATCATCGTTGCGGGGATCAACGAGCACCTCGTCGGCTGACCGCAGCGCTTTGCTCTCGGTGATGACAAGAGCCTGCGCGGCCAGCATGCGCTCAAGCTGGTCGCGCATCACCAGCAGTTGCTCCAGACGGTCGCGTGCCGGCGAAAGGACGCGTGCCAGCCGCCACTGGATGTTTCGTGCCCGCCGCTGGTAGCTTGCCGCGCTCATCATGCGATCCCGAGCGAGTTCGGCCTGCGCGGTCGAGAGGTTCTCGCCAAGAGCTTCTCGTCGAGTGAGGGCGACGGCTTCGGGCGCCCGCGTTTCGATCACGGTCTCGACGGCGTTGCCGGCGAGGACAGCCAGCCGCTGGACGATCGCCTCCATTTCCTCTTTCAGTGCGCGCTGTTCGGTTTCCTGAAGTTGTCGTGAAATCTGGAATTCAGTGGCCCGGCGGCTGGCATACTCCTTTGTCCGCGCGACGACGGTGGCGATGGTCTCGTGCAGATTGCGTGATTGCCGGTCGCCGAGGTCCTGAACGCGCATCGCCAGTTGGTTCAGTTCGATTTCCAGTTGATGCTCCGCCAGGAGTTGTCGCAATTGGATCGCAGCGGACGCCTGATCTCCGTAAGCCGTCAGCAAGTGCTGCTGCCGTGCCTGCGTGGTGTCGGCGGCACGGCCTCGGACGAGCGTTTCCACGATTGCCGGCATCTGCTTCTCGGAGAGTCGGCCCAACACGGAACGAATTGCCCTGACCGTGTCAACGTCGCTGCCTGAGAGACCGTTGTTGTCGAACTCTGCAACGATTTCTTCCAGCCGGCCGCCAATGCGTCCGGTCTCGGCCTGAATGCTTTCCTGTCCGCGCTGCTGTTGTTGCAACGGGGCGTCTTGCGCGGCGGCCGTTGCAATGGTCAGCAGACTTGCCAAGAAGCCAATCAGGCTATTGCTTCCGAATGACATCGCGAAGCTCCTCGCTGAGTTGTTCCTGTCCGGCGGCCACGTCCTCGATACGCCTGATGGTGTCGGTGACTCGCCCCAGCAATTGGCGTCGCTTCTCCTCGGCGGTCACCACCACGAGCCGCAGCCGGCGGCTGGTGCCCGGCGCAGTGGCTGGGTTCACATCGCGTGCCTCCAGCCAAAGCGTAAGGTGGTTTCCCGGCTGGAGTGCGGGCTGTAACTGGCTAAGAGCCCAGTTGAAGTCCATCGCGACGTTGCAGGGAACCGCGTCCGGCGGCAGGGAGACGACCATGCTCTGCGTTGCCTCCGATTCGCCGCGCCGGTAGCGGAGCACGAACTCCCGAACACCGAAGCGGTCGGTTGCTTTCCACGCCAACAGAACCTTTGCCGTCGGAGTAACGGACTCCTCGGAGCGTGGTGGGAGCACGAGCCGGATCTCCGGAGGTGTGTCCGTCGCCAGGGTGACACGATAGGCAGCACGCTCGCGCGATTCCATGCCTTCGCGGTCGCGCAGACCGATGGAGAATCCCGAAAGCCCGTCCTGGGGAACGGACAGGGAAGTGCGAAGCACTTCGGGTTGGCGCGCGTCAGGCGCCAGCGGCACCTCCTCATCGAGCCCCAGCAGGCCAAGCGTTCCGGATTCGACCGGTTTGCTGGCACGGATCTTCAGATCCACCGTAGCGCCGGGGAAGAGATGGAAGTCGCCAGGCGTGTGGGTCGTTGGCGCCGCCTTCATGAAGCCGGGGTAATTTTGCGTTAGCGTCAGGCTCGCAACTGCCGGCCGCGAAATGGCGGTGACCGGGTAATCCGGACTGCGGGCATCATTGAGGCGGGCCCGCCAGGTGAAAGATCCCGGAACGGCGGCAATGGCGGCGCTGTAGGCGCCGGGCTGGGAGGCATCGGACAACAGAGGCACTTCCGCACGCTGTCCGGAA
>CAZUAM010000620.1:3878-4242 GCA_964618095.1 uncultured Planctomycetaceae bacterium
AATCGTAGCGCACCAGGAGCCTACCCGCGTCCGGAAGCGTGCCCGAGGCCTGAATCGCAACGGTCACGGTGTCGCCGATGCCAACTCGCTGTTGATAGGCAACGCTCGTGATCTGCGTTTGGCGCGGAATCGGCGAGTTACCGAGAAAGTGGCGCTCCAGCAACACCTGCGTCACGGGCCCACCGGCAAACAGGGCGCCGGCGACAGTCACGGTCACGGCGAGCGCGAACGCCAAGGCGCGCTTCCATGGCCGATAATCGATGGCACGGTGGAAGTCGCGCGATGCGGCAAGCGTTTCCGTCTCGTGTTTCAGACGCTCGATAAACGCCGCCTCATGCGAAGCCGCCGGCGGCGCGCACGGGAA
>CAZUAM010000621.1:0-248 GCA_964618095.1 uncultured Planctomycetaceae bacterium
CGGTGGTTACCGACAGGGAGCGCGCCTTGTGGAGTGCGCCTCCACTCAGCGCGGTGGTGCAAGAATTTGATACGAGCCCCTACGAGGAAGCGATGCGATTGGCGGCGGGGGCGACGATGCTGCTGCTGCTGAGTCCGCGCGGACTCCAGTCGGTCATCCCGCGCAAGCTCTTCGACTATCTGGCTGCCCGGCGTCCCATCTTCGCGCTCACCGAGGAGAACGAGATCACGCGGATCCTGCGCGAAACG
>CAZUAM010000621.1:258-4241 GCA_964618095.1 uncultured Planctomycetaceae bacterium
GAGGATCTCGGAGGAAGTGCTGCGGATGTTTCGGCTCTGGCGGGCGGGGCGGCTGGACAAGGAGATTCCCTGCTCCGCAAACGAGCTCTATCAGGCGGAGACCCATTTCAGCCGGGTCCTGGGCGACACCGTGCTGGCGGGAATCTGCGGCGGACGCCAGTCAGAAATGTGAACCGTTGAGATTGGAAGTGGGCCGAGAGAACCGATTGCGTCATGAGCAACTCTGCCGTGAAGCCGCTGATCAGCCGGCACGCTGAAGCCTCCCGGTCGGCGGGAGCCGACCTGAACGTTCTGCATGCTCCCGTCAACATCGGCAGCCACCCGGCGTCGCTTGCCAACGCCGAGAACGTCCTCCGCCGCCGCTGGGGAAGCCCGGCAAGAAGTTGGTCGATCGATTACCAGCCGCGGTCCCGGTTTTCCAGTGCCGACGAAGTCTTTCCCATGCCGGGGGGACTCGCCGGGACTATCCATTGCAGTATCAAGCCGTTTCTGTACGGATTGCGACACGTCCGCGGCTTCCAGGTCCTGCACCTATATGCCGGAAAGACCCTGCTTCGCTTCGAGCGCCGCCTGGATTGTTTCGGGCGACTGGACCTGCCTTTGTGGAAGGCGCTGGGCAAGAGGATCTTCATGACGTTTCAAGGCTGCGACGTGCGGGTCCGACACCTTCTGGCAAACAGGGCGTTTTCCCCCTGTCGCAGTGGCGTCTGCAATCTCCCCTACTGCGACGCGACTTACCAAAGAAGGAAGCGCCGTTGGGTTCGCGATCTGACGCGCTGGGCGGACAAGCTGTTCTGCGTGAATCCGGACGGGCTTCAATTCGTGCCGGGCGCGGAGTTCCTCCCTTACGCGGTGCTTCCCCCCGATCTGCTGCAACCCTCGCAGCCGGCCCGCAACAGTCCCCCACGGATCGTCCATGCCCCGACCAATCGCTCAATCAAGGGTACTTCCGAGTTGCTGGCCGTTTCCAAGCAGCTACAAGCCAGTCATCCCCACGAACTGAGGCTAGTGGAAGACTTTGCTCGCCACGACGCGTTGTGCGCCTACGCGGAAGCAGACATCCTGGTCGACCAACTTCGCCTGGGCTGGTACGGGGGTCTGGCGGTCGAGGCGATGGCGCTGGGACTGCCCGTGGTCGCATATCTGCACGATGATGATCTGGCCAGGATTCCTCCGCAGATGCGCGCCGAATTGCCGATCGTCAACGCCTCGCCGGATTCGCTGCCGGCGGCCCTGGCGCAGCTCCTGGAGGACCCCGGCCTGCGCCGCCAGCTCAGCCAGCGGGGCCCGGCCTTCGTGCGTCGCTGGCATCACCCCCTCAGAATCGCTCGGCGGATGTTCGATCTCTATGCCGATCCCAAACAGTCCTTCTGGGAAGGATACGACCCGGACGACGACCGGCGGCCCGCCGTGGCGGAGACGATACAGGCCGGGGGAAATCAAGGACCGTGTTGAAGCCGGCGTTGCAGAAACATCTTGTGGGACGGGCCTCCAAGTCCGTCGCGCACCAGTTCGACGTCAACGCGAGGCCCTTTCCGTGGAGTTCACCGTTGGTGAAACGTAGCCGCGTTCAGATTCTGGCGAACAGCCCGAGGTTGCGTATCCAGCCGGCCTTGTAGATCCCGTGCCGCAGAAGCAGGAGCCTTCTGCGCAGGGCTCCGAACTGGTCGATCTCGGCGTAGGCCTGCAACGCCTGCCGCCGCGGCGGCGGCAGTTCCGGGCCGAAACGGCGGAAAAATGCCTTGGCCTGCTGCTGCGTGGTCCGGAGATTCCCCGCCAGCCCGGGGACCCTGAAAAACCCCAGGGCCTTCCGGATCACGTAACTCGGCCCCCAACGTTCTGCTCCCAACGCGTTCGAGCCGTGCTGCCGATAGATCACCGTGGCCTCCGGCAGACATTCCACCCGGCCAAATGCCGCCGCCACCAGTGCCACCCACCAATCGTGCATGCGGGCCTCCGGCGGAATGGGGGCCGCTTTGCGGACCAGCGCCTGGTTGAGCATACAGGCACAGCCGGTCACCATGTTTTGCACCAACAGCCGGTTGAAAGCGCTGCCCCGCCGTGGATCAAGACGCTGGTACTTCCAGAACGAATCGCTCAGCGTCCCCAACCACTCGTCGGCCACCACCAGGTCGGTATGCACCAGGGTCGGCTGTTCCGCGCCTTCCTGGCGCTCGATCTGCTTCATGCGGTGCAGGATTCTCTCTACCTTGTCGGGCAGCCATACGTCGTCCTGGTCGCAAAACATCACGTAGTCGGCGTCCGCCTGTTGAAGCAGAGCCGAAAAGCTGCCCGCCGGTCCCAAGTTCTTGGCGTGCTGCTCGAGGAGGACGATTTGCCTGGGCCGTCTCCCAGCATACTCCGCCAGCAGCGAGGGGGTAGTATCCCAGGATCCGTCGTCCCGTACGAGCAGACGAAACTCCCTGTGGGTCTGTTCGAGGATGGATCGGATCTGTTCGTCCAGAAAACGGCCCCCGTTGTAGGTCGCCATCAGGATGTCGACGCGGTTTTCGCGGCTGGTCATGGTGAGCTGCCCCGGCTTTGGGGAAACGGGGGCCCGGCGCCTCGGTCCCGCCGGGGCCTCGGCACTGCTGAGAGTTCCAGCGCCACGGCGCCTGCGACCGGGACCTCGGCAACGTCAGGTTGGCGGACGTTCCGGGCAGTTCCGCCGTGCGTGTGCCGGACCTCAGCGGACCGCCGACACCCGGGGGGCCGGATCCCGGACCACCCGGTTCTCAGGCCCGAGCTTGTGAACAGTGAATACCTTTCGGTAGGTTGGTTCCCGGTTCTTCCGTGAAAGCCAGGGGACCAAGGGCCAACAAAGTTTGTTCAGTACGCTGCGGCCCGGGCCGCTGCGCGTGATCGTGAAGCGCCAGAGCCGGTACCAGGTGTCGGTGTTCAGGTTGCCGTGAACGGCCAACGTGGCGGGGGTCTGCTGATCGAGGCACGAGCGGAATGCATGTTCCACTTGCGAGACCTCGGGCAAGCCGCGCTCGAGGTGTTCGGCGGCCCAAGGATGGTTTACACCGCGCTGCCGGCAGAGGTCGACGAGTTTCCGGTCGAATTCCTCGGCGACGGGGCCGCAAGGACAGCAGAGCACGGTCCAGCCGCGACTGACCCGGACCAATTCCCGAATCAGCCCCGGCCGCTCGTCGGCGGGGAGATGCTCCAGCATGTCGGCCGAGACCACGAAGTCAAACTCGCCGTCGCCAAACGGCAGCCGCCTCTGACCCGGTTCCGCTTTCACCCGCCGCAGCCACCCCAGATCCGGGCCGCCGAAGTCCACGTCATACCCGACCACCGGGCGAGGCCAATACAGCGTCAGGCCGTGCGGGCCGCTGCCGACCTCGAGGACGGTATCCTCCGGGCGGGCATGCTCCCGAAGGATCCGGATAACCGGGCGATATCGCAGGCAACCGTCGATGCCCCAAAGGTAGAACCGCTTCAAGAGATTCGGCATGGGCTTGCCCTTCCCCTTTTGCCCGGTAACGTTAGTACTACAGCGCAGGGTGTTTTTGCGGAGTTCGCATAACTCGCAGTAATTCAATGACTGAGGACTCGCGCGTGCGAAGTTCTCGTGACACCGTTTAGCGGGCTTACCTTGCCCGCCGTGAATTCACCGGGAGTTTTCAATGCATTCCACGGCGGGCAAGCCCGCCCGATAAACAGGAACGTTGCCAGACCCTGCGCTGTAGTATTAGGCCGCCTTGAGTTGCGGGAAAAACGGCTGCCGGCGGAGGAACGGATGCGACTCCGCACACACCCCAATCGGAACCGCGTGGCGGATGTCGTGCGCAAGCCGAATCGATGGCCGCACTGTATCGATTCCGAAGCCCCGTCCGGCCAGCGCTTCTTCGTACACTCGGGTATGCAGCTCGGTGAATCCCCCGGAGAAATCCACTTCTTCTCCGTCGATGGTGATCGAGCGATAGGTCGTCTGCCCGGCAGACACCGCTTCCGGAGGCAGACAGTTTTGGTCAATC
>CAZUAM010000622.1:0-4240 GCA_964618095.1 uncultured Planctomycetaceae bacterium
TCACTCTCCAGAAGTCGTCCCCAGGTTCTGGCGAGGCGAGCAGCTTTCGCTCCAGCAGGAGATTGACGACGTGGTGGCCCAGCAGAAGACCTGCCGCCGCCGCCCGCCAAAAGGCGGCAAACCGCCAGCCCCAACGCTCATCGCGGGAGAGATCGGGTCGGCCATAAAAGGCCTTGAAGAGGTCGCGGACCTGGCTGATCAGCCCCAGGATGATCCAGATGCTGACGGCTGCCAGAAGTCCGCCGGCCCAGTTCCCCTTTTCGAGGCTGACCACCGACAGCCCGCACGCAACCCCAAAGACCACGACCATCAGGCCGCGAAGGCTGAACTGGAACGGTGCCCTTTGGAACACCCACAGCTCCCCGGAGCGGTCGCCCGTCATAGAATAGCCCTGGGCCGAAGAGGAGTTTTCTTGCCGGACTGCACACCGCCCACCATAAGCACAACCGGCGAGCGCTGTCAACTGCCCATATCGGGGTTCGGCCCGTTCCGTTGTGCCGGCAGATCGTCGTCAGTCAGCGGCGAGATGACGTGCTTGGCGGGGCCGCTTGCGGCCCGTTTCAGATCCTCAGCCCCGACGGGTGCCAGAGCGGGCGGCAGGCGCCCCCGCTAAACGCGATACCGATAATTCAAAGCTCGGCTACTTCTTCGATTCCATCCGCAGATAGTCGATTGCCAGCAGCACATGTGCCCGCACACCCAGCGGCAGCGCGGCTTCGTCGATCAGCAGGTTGGGGGTGTGAACCGCGTGGACCGCCCCGATCGACTCGTTGCGGACGCCGAGAAAGAAGTAGAACCCGGGTATCTTCCGCGCATAGTGGGCGAAATCCTCGCCACCCATTACCGGCTCTACCTCCACCACGTTTTTCTCTCCCGCCGCCCGCTCCAGCGACGCCTTCATCCGCCGGCCCAAGTCGGGGTCGTTCAGCACCACCGGACCGTAGTCGTCGAAGACGATCTTCGCCGTCGCCCCGTGGGCACTTGCCGTCTGCTGGACCAGGCGGTAAAACTCCTTGACGGCCTGCCGGCGGACCTCCGGGTTGTGCGTGCGGATGGTACCTTCCAGGGCCACCGTCTCCGGGATGATATTCCAGGCGGTCCCCGCGCGGATGATGCCGATCGAAACCACCACGGGCCGCCGGGCGTCAATCTTTCGGCTGGCGATGGTCTGGACCGCCGTGATCACGTGTGCCGAGGCCACGATCGGGTCCACGCCTTTCCAGGGCATGGCCGCGTGCGACTGCTTGCCCGAGATCGTGATCCGGAAGCGGTCCACGCTGGCCAACAACGGCCCGTACCGGTAGCCCAGCTTGCCCGTTTCGAGCTCCGTGTTGACGTGCAGCCCGAAGATCGCCGACACCTGGGGATCGCGGAGGACACCTTCCTTGATCATCAGCTTCGCCCCGCCCTCTTCCCCGGCGGGAGACCCTTCCTCGGCCGGCTGGAAGATCAGCTTGACGCTGCCCGAAATGGACTCGCGCATCTGCACAAGAACCTTCGCCGCGCCCAGGAGCATGGCCGTATGGGCGTCGTGCCCGCAGGCGTGCATCACCCCCTCGTTCTGCGAGGCAAAAGGCAGCCCGGTCCGCTCCTGAATCGGCAGGGCGTCCATGTCTGCCCGAAGTGCGACCGTCGGGCCCGGTTTCCCGCCGCGGATCAGGGCCACCACGCCGTGGTGGGCCACACCGGCCTTGATCTGGTCGACTCCCATTTTGCGCAGATGCTCCGCCACGACCCGCGCCGTGCGTTCTTCCCGGTTGGAAAGCTCGGGATGGGCGTGGAAATCGCGCCGCCACTGGACCAGCGTTGGGGTCACTTGTTTGGATAGCTGCTCGACGCGGCGCAAAACCTCGTCGCCGCACGATAGCTGTGCGTGAATTGTGACCAAGAATATCACTGCCATTGTCGAATTCAAGATCTCTCTCATTGCTCAGGTCCTCGATGGCCGCCTGCCGGTGGCCCGTACGAAAAGGGAATGCAGGTCCAACGGCTATCGGATGCTGACCTTAACCGGCTCGACGAAGTCGGCGCTCAGCGCAGCGGCCTGCTCGGCCGTCATCTCGCCGTCCTGGAGCCAGAGACGGTAGCTTACCGCGAGGTCCTTGCCCTGGTCGAGCTCGTAGCGGAAGAAAGAGCCGAACCGTCCGTAGGTTCGCTCGTTGTACTCGACCGGTTTGGGGTTGGTGGGTCTGTCGAGATAGACGACGGTGTAGCGGTCGTCGCCCAAGACGAAGCTGATCGCGTCCCAGGGCAGGTCCATGGCCGAGCCCCGGGCCTGACCGAGCTGGCCCTTGCCATCGGGGCGGAGATAGTAAGTCAGCTTCTCCGTCTCGGCGGCGACTTCCTGGGGGGCGCGGAAATGGAACCCGGCGTGCGGGGCGTTGCCGTCCAGCTTGATCTTGCCCCCGGCGGTCTGAAGCCGCGAGCTGAACTCCACCAACGTACCGCCCGCGACGTTGTAAACGGTCAGCTCGCGCTTCTCCTTCAGATAAACCTCGTTGCGCGTTCCCCGCCATTCGACGGCGGCCAGGTGCCGTCCCAGGACGGGACCGGCCTCCGTGGCCAGGAAGCCGGCGTGGGTCTGCGGGGTGTTACGGCCGGACCAGGTGTCGGCCCTTCGGCCGTCGCCGTAAGTGACGTCGCAGTAGCCGAAGAAGATCCCGCGATGATGCGGATACAACCCGCCCGGCCCCTTGGTCACCAACTGCCTGCCGGCCGGATCGTACAGGTGGTGGTACACCTTGTAGGCCTCTTCGCGGTTCTGGTCGGTGAGCTTCTTGCAGATGTATCGCGTCACGGGCCGGCCGCCAAAGCTGAGTTCGGCGAACTCGCCGGGCTCGTCTTTGAAGGCGAAGCCTCCGGCCGCCGGGGGGTCGGTCGAAAGGACCGCCGTCAGCTTCAGCGACCTGCCCTTCTTGAGGCTCGGCAGGATGAAGTGCAGCTCGCGCTTCTCTTTCGCGGTGTCACTGAGCAACCCCGTGGCGGTCAACTGGGCGGCGAGTGGTTTGCCCTCCGCAGTGGTCAGCGCGACGGATTTCGCCCCGGCGGATGCAGGGATCAACACCCGGACCGGCACGTTGCCCCGGTCATGCTTGCCGGCATTCACGATCAACTGATAAGACTCTCCGGCAGCAATCGCCGGCCCGGCCGACAGGCAAGACAACAGGGCGGCGGCCAATAGCGTTTGTAGGGGCTTCAGTCTCATGGCGGCAACTCCTTCTCTGGTAGGCGGCGGGAATGAACAGGGGCGCCGGCGGCCTTCCCGGGAAGGACGCGACTATATCAGGCTATCACGGCCGGGAGAGGTTTGCAACAAGACGCGAGGAATGAGGCTGCCAAGACTGCATGGCAGCCGCCGCAGCTACTTGGCCGTGATTCGGTATACGGCCCGGCGGCCGGCGATCTTGGCCACCGCAGGCTCGATCAGGCCGTCGCGATGACGCAGCGTGGTGCTGGTGCGCCGCAGGATCGCGTTGGGTGGGTCGAGCACACTGAAGCGAACGCCGCGACCGCCCAGTTCCAGCGACACGGCCCCGCCTTCCATCTCGATGCCGGTCTTCTCCATTCCGTCGAAGACCAGCATCGGGTAATACACGCGGATCGGCCGGACGCGATGGCCGGAAACCTGGTCTTCGACCGTTACAGACCAGGGCGGCCACCTGACAAAACACCGCTGCTGAGAGCAGCAAGAAGTTCTTTGACGATTCGGTAAATGCATCGAGCCGCCGGGCGTGGCGCCCTGGCGGCTCATGGGGAATGTGCTCTTACGGCAGCACGTCACCGCCGCCGGCGTCTTCGCCAGGCGTAGGCGAGTACGGCGAGCGTCGTGTACTCGTGGACCTAAGCCTGATCCTGTGAAGCGGTATACTACGGCTGTCCGTTGTCAGCGGCGGTTCTGTTTCCAGGCAATCTTTCTCTTTATCTTGCTCAGGTTGAGTTGGGCATCGGCGAGCTGTGCCTGCGCCTCTCTAACGCGGTTCAAGCCGACCCGGCCTGCTTCGTAAGAAACCCTCATAACTTCGAGCTGTGTTTTTGCAACGAGGATGGCCGGTTCCCATTCCTTTTGACACCGGCCCACGTCGCCCTTAGCCCACGCGAGATGGGCTCTTGCGGCATGGAGGTGGTAACGTGCCAAGGCTTCGTCATAAGTGGGTTTCATGCCCGCTTTCCGATCAGGAAGAATCTTCTTGTAGATCGCCTCCCGGGAACGGACCAGTGTTTCCAAGTATCCAGTTTCTTC
>CAZUAM010000623.1:0-4239 GCA_964618095.1 uncultured Planctomycetaceae bacterium
CAACTCACCAAAACGCCATGAATTCACCCACAGATTCTGGCGAAGACCCGAAATTCCAAAGAAAGCTCTTTTCCCATGCATCTTCTTCTCCTTTTCTCTTCTGGTTGAAGTAAGTAAACCGAACCAATGGTTGAGAATAGAAAACTGAACGAAACGTATCACCGCGTTGACTCAACGGAGACCCCATGTGACGTGCTCGCGTTACGGGCATGGGGCCACAATCATTAGCGCGAGTGTCTGTACCTCCTGGCGACAAACAAAGCGACCAAGATCAGCAGGGGCAGGAGCATTCCCAGTCCCAACAGCCAACGATGCAGCGAACTCCGATCCTCAAACTCGACGCCCCTCGCGCCGGACATCAGCTCCAAGCCAAAGACGTCGTCTGTGCCGATACCGAGTCTTTCCATATGCGGCGGCGACCCGCGCATGTTCACCGCGACGGTACCAGCGGGCACCGCCAACTGGAACTTGCTCTCGGGAATGTCATTGTTGAAGGCAGCGTCTACAATAACGGAAAGCACTAGGTGTATCAGTTTCCCTTTGCGATACTTTGCCTCAACACAAACCGTGGGGAATGTTATTCCGCTGGGGTAGGTCGTAAGTCCTTGCTGGATGTGCTCAACGATCAGTTCTTCCTCAGAGGAATACACTGTCTTGTTGACCACAATGGCTGTGGCGGCGTCGACAACTGTGTCGCTGTGAAATCCGGCCGATTCGCCGCAGCGAACCATATACTGCCCATCGAGACGTGCGATTGAAGTGATGCTCTCAGGCGACAGGTGCGGGACGAGACGATACTGATCACTAGTCTCAATTGTCGCCGGCCGCTTATCACCTGCTGGATACACGGTCGCTTGGTGTGCCCAGGCCTCGTAGGTGCCCGTTTCCGCACGGAGGCGAATCTGCACGCCTTCCGCGCCCTTGTTAAGACTCTCGCTACGTACGCGATATCCTTCTTGCCACAGTCTGCAACTTGTCCAGGCAGCCACCCGAAATTCATTCTCCTTCAGTGGGGGAAGGACACGGTCACTCAGAATCTTCAAGTTGTCGGGTTCCGAGACCAAGTCGGTGGATGCCAAAAGCTCAAGAAAGTCCTCGCGAGGCATTGGCACTGTCTTTGAGCCGATCGAGCGAAACTCAAGATAGGCAGTCGCTACCTCTGTATGTTGGGCCCTCCAGCGAGCGCACAACTCCTCCGCCAATAGCTTCGCCTCCTCGCCACCAAGCCATACCCACTGCTTCTCGGAATCGAGCCGCTCCCGTGAGTACGCCCCTCCGGCTGAGAGGCATGGAGTGATCATGCCAACAAGAAGCGGACATACGAGCGCCGCGCCGACACGAAGCCGGCTTCCTGAAAGCCATCTTGCCTTCTTCTTCCGTGGATATTGCCACATCTCCCTGACTCTCCCTACAGAATGATATCTTGAATCGCAGATGCTAACGTGCCGCTGACACGCGCCCGTCGCGCAGCAGGAGTTCGCATGGTGCGCGAACATACCAATTCTTCGTTGGCGTTAAGCGGCCGCGGCTGCAGCGCCGCGGTTCGAGTTCGGCTGTCCCGGACACGACCTCGCCGTATGGTGGCACCTCGATCAGCGCTACCTGTCGGCCCTCGGCACGGCCTCGTGGCCTCTCATATGCCGAGATGCTCTCCTCGCACACCGGGCAACCCTTTCGGTAAAGCACTACTGTCCATTCGCCCAGGTACAATTCCTTCCCAATATCAATGTACTTCAGGAGCGGAAAGCGATTCCCAACCCATTCGACCGGCTCCAAGACGACCAACTCGCTATCGCCGAAAATGTCACGCGTGGCGCTGATCGTCGCGGCTTGATAGCTGCCCATCGCCACGGCGGCGGGCACACCGAGGGCGAGCCAAGCGGCCATGAGGCCCAACGCGCGAATACTGAGGGGCCCAGTCCCATTTTCGCTCCACGCAAGCTGGTACACTCCCCGTGGAGGCCAGCGGAGCAGGGCCGTCACGGCCGCCGTGTCGAGCATGAATCTGTACCAGGGGTTGACCGGCACGCGGCCGAAACAGCCGCAGGTGGCCTCGCCCGAGAGGGCCTTGTAGAGCGAGACGCAGGCGAAGCCGCTGAAGCACAACAGTGCGGCCTGCCAGGTCCGTCTGGGGTAGAGCGCGAACAGGAGCCAGAGGCCGAAGAAGAGCTCGAACTCGACCACCCCGATCAGAAACCAGCGGGAGGTGAGCAGGCCAGTCCCGGGCACCGGCTCGGTCGCCAACTGGTGCCCCTTCAAACCCGCGGCCGTCAACAAGACGAGCCCCAGCACGATGCGGACCACGTCGTAGCCCGCAACTCTCACGCCACACCAATCACCTGCTGCCTCACGCATGGCTGGCCCCCGGTCTGGTGATCGGAACATCGCCACACATCGGCCACAGCCGCAACTCCATCCGCGACTTCACGGTAACCGTGATTTTGATCTGTGGGCGTTGCTTGTCAACTACTTTTTGCCCCCGAGTGTCGGATTCTCCGAAAAAGTTGCTGCAGCGGGGAGAGCAAATATGCCAAGCGGGGGTCCCAACGAGGCAGGCTGCGCAGACAGGATCGGCCGACTCCCTAGATCGGGTTAGCGCATTCCGGCGTGTTGCCACCCACGACGACCGCTGCCCAGTCCGGTCGAGCCGTTTTTCTCATGGCCCGGTGACCTTATCCATCGTCGCCTCCCCCGGGCCGCTGCCAATCCTGAGGCAACTCGGTCAGCTCAAGTTCCCGGCGGACGCGGTTGGCTTCATCGAGCGTGACGTGGTAGATGTAGATCGAATAACCGGCCATGCCCACCGGCTTTAGGCTCAAGAAGTACTCGTACTTGCCGGAGCGGTTGTGGATCTGGTTGACGCTCACCGCGTGCCAGCCGGGCTCAGGCGAGCCCGCTGGCGGGCGGCCGACGTACTCCACGCCCGCCAGCTTCAGGTCGACCGGCGGCATGCCGTAGGCCAGTGTCAGCGGCCGCGCGTCGGGGTGCTCATCGAGCCACCCCTTCAAGTAGAAGAGGTCCTGGCCCCAGTCGACGTTGCTGCCGGCCAGGTGATAGTGGCCGCCGGTCGGTCCCCCGACCAGCTCGTTGAAGTACGACAGGCTGTGTGGGTAATAGTAGAGACTGCTGCCGACCGACCAGAGCAGAGCGACAGCCGCGATCGACGCGATCTTCCAGTGTTTCAGGTCCACGGCCCGGGCGAGCTTGCTCATCCAGATGAAGACAAAAGGAAAAATCGGCAGCACGTAGCGCAGGTGGTGATTGAATCCCGTTTGCGAACTGACCAGCGTGAGCACCACGGCCGCCGGCGCCAGCAGCACCAGTTCGTCGCGCCAGCCGGCCGAGTAGCCCGAGGGGTTAGGGGCGGGGCGCGAGGGCCGAGGGGTGGCGACTTCAGTCGGCACTACCTCCCCAGGGGCCAGTGGCGAGGGGTTAGGGGTGGCGACTTCAGGCGCCACCACCTCCCCAGGAGCCAGGGGGGAGGGGCGAGCAATAGCCGGCGGGCAACGCCCGCCGGGCCACAGACTCACCCCCGCAGCCAGCAGCACCAATACCCATGTCCCCAGCGGCACCTTGATCGCCAGGGCATAGAGATAGTAATACCACCAGCCGCCCATCCTCCACTCGCCGCGGAGATACGACCACATCTTCCGCTCGAAGTCTCCCCTCTGAAGATCGATCCCCATCAGGTAGTTTTTCGGTAGCGGTACGGGCACGCCTGCCAGCCACGTTCCCTCGAAACGGTTGCGGCCTTGCGGCGAGTAACCCGTCCGGCCGTCCTCGGTCGGCCCGCCGAGCGTCTCACTCACAAAACCATACTCGCCCAACTTCTGAAACGACCCCTCAAACCCATACCCCAGGTTCAACACATACAGCCCCAGCACCAAAATCAACCCCATCTGCCAAGCCTGGGGTGCCCATCTGCCCTTCGCTTCTTTGTTTCCCGTTTCTCCTTCTTCCTTCCCCTTTTCCCCTCCGCCTTCTGCCCTCGGCTCTGCCCACCTCCACACGATCCACAACACCGGCCACAGCCCAAACAGCACGATCCAGGTCGTCTTGGTCAACTCGGCCAGCCCCAGCACCAGCCCGGCCCCCAACGCCCCAGCCCAACTCGGCCTCTTCAGCCACCGCCAAAAGACATATCCGGCGGCCGCGCCTGTCGCAGCCGCTCCGCCGTCGGCAACCGCGATCGAGGAGTATCCGAGAACGTTCGGGGACCCACACCATAAGAACAGCGCA
>CAZUAM010000624.1:0-209 GCA_964618095.1 uncultured Planctomycetaceae bacterium
CGCTGTGGTTCCAGCAGATCCGGTACCGCCACCATTCCCCCGGAGACAACAACGAGCTCGGCGACCCCGTGAAGGTCTTCAACGTATACGGGTACAACACCTGCGGCAACGATTCCATTTGCCTGGCGATGCTTTGGCGCAAGGCCGGACTGAAGGTGGCGCCGGCCCGGGTTCTCGGGCACTGCGTTTCCCAGGCATATTATGACAAC
>CAZUAM010000624.1:219-4229 GCA_964618095.1 uncultured Planctomycetaceae bacterium
TACGACGGCGACATGCACTCCGTCTATCTCTTGCGCGACAACGAAACCGTAGCCGGCGAACAGGACATCGTGCGCGACCATGACCTGGTGAAGCGGACCCACTCCAAGGGAATCCTCTTCCCAGACACGTGGTGGGACGGGCAAGGAATGTGCGCGATGTACTGCTATGAGGGTGAGGTCGTGGGCGACCGCGGCGGCAAGGCCGACACCACGATGAACATGGTCTTGCGCCCCGGTGAGGCGATTGTGTGGCGATGGGGGCAGCTCGATCCAGTCAAGTATCACGGGGCGCTGAGGACGATGCCCACGTACACGTCCGTGATCTACAACGGTGCATGGGAGTATCGTCCGGACTTCTCCAAGGAGACTTGGCGCAAGGGCGCGGCTACCGTGGAGAACATCATCTCCGGAGGCAACGGTCTGGCCGCTGACGACGGCAAGAAGGGCACGATCATCTGGACCATGCGCAGCCCTTACGTGTTCGTGGGCGGCCGGCTCGAAGCGGAGGGCGCGGACGTCAGGTTCTCCGTCTCTGCGGACGGCAAGACATGGCAGCCGGTGAAAGACAACCTCGACAAGTTCTTCTCGATCGTGGGGCCGGCCCGCTACGAGTACCAGCTCAAGTGCCAAGTGGAGGGTCCGGCAAGGCTGCGGCGATTGGCGGTCGTCAACGACCTGCAGATGGCCCCCATGACGCTCCCGGAGATGGCCGTGGGTGAGAACGCTTTCACCTACTGCGACCAGTGTCCCAAAAGCCGCAAGGTCCGCATCACGCACCGCTGGGTGGAGCGGTCGTTTTCCAGGCCACCGCAGGCTCCGGAGGCCCCAATCTATCCGCCCGATGGCGGTGAGGCCGACGGCACGGACGTCGTCTTCCGATGGGCTGTTGCCAATGATCCTGACGGCGATGGGATTTCCGACTACCACTTCGAACTGTCCAGCCGCGCCGACATGAGGTGGCCGCTGTCGATGTGCTTCTACAAGCTCATCTCCCGAACAGCCGACGTGATCAAGGAGAAAGACAAGGACACAGGCAAGGACAAGATCACCGTCAAGGCCCAGTACACCTTGCCACGGCCGGGCCTGCTGACGCCCGACCGGCAGTATTACTGGCGAGTGCGGGCCATGGATGACAAAGGCGTGTGGGGGCCTTGGAGCAAAACCTGGCGCTTCACCGCCCGCGGCCCGGCTCATCCCCTGAACGTCACTCTCGACTACAACAAAGTCGCAGGCGTGGGGATCCTCCGCTGGAGCGCCAACACGGCAGGCCGTCCGCCGGTCAAGTACCGGGTCTACGGCAGCGATGAAAAGGGCTTTACGATCGCCGATCAGAGGTTCCAGGGCACCGTAGGCGTCACGAAGGAGGAAATGGCGGCCTGGAACCCGTGGTTCCCGGCGAACTTCATCGCCGAGACCACGGCTACGCAACTGGCGGTGATGGGTCGTGATGTCGAGTCCCCTACAGCGAACAAGACCTACTACCGCGTGGTCGCGGTGGACGATCGGGGCAAGCGCAGCGGGCCGTCCGACTACGCGACCGGACGGCGGCCCGTTATCTACAGCAAGCCAGTGGTGGCTGCCAAGGTCGGTGCCGAGTACCGCTATCAGGTACATGCCACTCGGTCCCTCGGAGACCTCAGCGCACGAATGAAAGGTAATGAGCAGGTCAGCGGCTACTTTGACATCGAGAAGCCTAAGTTCGCGCTGGACCGGGGGCCGGCCTGGCTCAAGATTGACGAGGCCACGGGTGTGCTCCACGGCACTCCCAACGCGACGGGTAAGGTGGAAGTCACGGTCACCGCCACCACCCACCGGGAGGTGCGGAAACTCGATGAAAAAGCGCTCGTGTGGGGTAGAGAAAACGTGCTTGCCACGAACACCGAGCGGGTCGGCACAGCGACCCAGAAGTTCGTCATCGATGTTCAGTAAGGAACGGCACATGAGAAGTCATTTGTCAGTTCTGCTTGCAGCCATTTTAAGTGCCGTTGTGGCTGCCAGTGCCGACATCGAGAGTCCCCGCCCCCGGCCCGCTCAAGGAGTCTCAGCGCGCGGTCAGGGTGGTGCGCAGCAAGTCTGTCAGGGTTTCGTTGAGAATCTCAACAAACGACCCTGCGTGAAACACACCACAGGAGGGCGGAGGACGAGATCCGGGCATCAAGCGAACTTGGACGCATTCATTCTTCAAAAAGAAAGGGTATCAAAATGAAGCTACGCATGTCATGGTTCGGCGAAACCTTCCTCGCAGCGGTCGTCCTCGTACTCCATCTCTCTAATGACAATTCGCGGGCTTGGTCCGCTGAAGGCGAG
Organism: uncultured Planctomycetaceae bacterium; assembly: GCA_964618095.1. GTDB lineage: Bacteria > Planctomycetota > Planctomycetia > Pirellulales > Thermoguttaceae > CAZUAM01. The sequence continues at coordinate 2,527 of CAZUAM010000624.1, forward strand.
GATTCTTTGAGGGCCGGCATCGTGAAGGTCGACATTACACCGGACAAACCCGTCAGGATGTCTGGCTATGCTGGTCGCAAAGCACTGTCGACCGGCGTGCACGACCGGCTGTACGCAAGGATTGTGGCCTTCGAGAGTGGTACCAAGCGTCTGGTGTTGGTGTCCGCTGATCTGATCGGCTTCTACCAAACATACGAACCCATCCGTGACGCCATCTGCGATCGGTTCGACCTGAAGCCGTGCGAAATCTTCCTCAGCGCCACGCATACCCACAGCGGACCGACTCCTACGCTTAGCGAGGATGGGCATCCGAACAACCTCGAGTATACGCGGAGTCTGAAGGCCAAGTTGTTGGAGGCGATCGGCCAGGCCATCGAGAAAACCGGCCCGGTGCAGATGGGAGCCGGTCGAGGCTACAGCCCCGTGGGCTCGAATCGGCGCGAGAGGCAACCAGACGGCTCGGTGAGACTGGGCCGCAATCCCTACGGGCCAACCGACAAGGAGGTCGTGGTGATGAAACTCGCAAAGCCTGATGGCACGCCGATCGCCGCGTTGTTTGACTACGCAACCCACGCCACGTCGTTAGGCCCCAAAAACTTGCAGATCAGTAGCGATGTCCTGGGAATTGCCGCACAGTTTGTCGAGAAGATTCTGGGGCCGGATGTGACGGCGCCGGTTTTTGCAGGCGCCTCGGGGGACATTGATCCCTGGTACCGAGTTCTTCCTTCGTTCGACACCATGAACGGCTGGATTCCCGAACCGGAACTCTTGGGAATCCTCCTGGGTGAGGAAGTGGTACACGTCTTCCGGGATGTCAAGACGACATCGTCGAACGCCGAGATCGCGACCGAGTTCGTAACGCTTGAGCTTCCCGGCAGGAAGAGGCGGAATCGAGACGAAGACGACGCCTCGCCCACAAAAAAGCTGAACGTGACGGTAGCGAGGGTTGGAGAGGTCGGCTTCGTCGGCGTGGGCTGCGAACTGCTGACGGAAGTCGGTATGGCCATCAAAGCCGGATCGCCGTACAAGCATACGTTTGTGATCACACACTGCAACGGAGGGGCTGGCTATCTTCCTCCGGAACACTTGTACAACGAAGGAGGATATGAAGTCGACAGGACCGGTTTCGCGCCCCAGGCAGCCGATATCCTGGTGAAAGAATCGCTGCGAATGCTCTCTGGGCTGAAGTGATCCAGAATCCATTCCTTCGGCCTTTCGCGTCGGGTCCGCTTGGAAGCTGTAGGATTCAACAACGGTTTGGCGGAACTGCTTGGCGACGGCTGCGGGACACGCCAACTGAATCGGAAGTCTGGCCCCATGGCTGCAAAACTGGAGGTCGCGGATTTCGAATAAACCCACCCACACTACGGCATCGACGGCGCGCGGCGGCATGCGGCCGGTCCGCAAGTGTCACCCAAAGACCTCCACATTCATGCCAACGAGATCTCCAAGCTGCCGCATCTCGTCGATGTAATGGCCGTAGACCCAGATCAGGTGGTTGCCGTAATCGAGCTGCCGGCGGATGAAATCCTCTGCCTTTCCTTCGCAAGGCTCGATCTGCGCTTCGACCGAGCAGCCGATATTGTCGCCGTGCCACCCATCCGATCCGACTAGCCTGCCTTTGAGGACCAGCATTCGTGTGGCCGTGGGATCGATCCTCACCACGGTGACTCTCTTCTCCTCGGTTCGCGTGAAGTCGACGA
>CAZUAM010000625.1:0-4225 GCA_964618095.1 uncultured Planctomycetaceae bacterium
CGCTTGGCGTCCGCGACTACTGCATGAGCAGTACGCTCGTGACCATGATGCTCGATGGACTCAGCCGAAAGTACGAATTGAAGTTACGCGACGGAAACCGCGGTTCGTCAGTGCGAACGTGGGCTTTGGCAATCGTGCTGGCGCTGGCAGCCCCCCAGCTTGCGGCCGTCACAACGCCCGGCCCGTTTAACCGTACTCGCCAAAATGCTTTGGGATCAATCGAAGCACTTGTTCGCAATCTGCGGCGGTCGCCCCCACCGCCGCGGGGAACGCAATTTGCGAACCAACGTCGGCCACACCGACCTGGGGCAATCTCAGTAGACGTATGGCCGAGATGAGACGCCCCGTAAAACCACCCATTCTTGACACGCGGATGCGGAGCCATCCAGCTCCATTGTCACTGGCGCGCCCGCCGCGTCCAAACCTGTGATGGAGCACGAAGCTTGTCACCGACCCAAGGCCCCCTCCTCAGGGAGGCGAGTGTAGATATTCGCGTCTCGCCGGTGGCAAGCGGCCCCCAGCACGCCTCCCCGCCGGCTCGCCGACCAACGCTTCGCGTCGGTGCCCGTCGACCGCAGCCACCCGAGGCAGCTAGCTCCCAGGAAGGCTTGCCACACACGCGTCGTACCGCCCTGGGGGGCCTCCGCCACTCCGGAGATGCCCACTGCCCACCGATGTCCCTTGCCACGGCAGTATGTCAGGGGGGTCGAAATTGGCGGCTGCGTGGGCTATGCTCCCTGGTGGAACTTTATTGGGTGGTGAGGCGTCTCTCTGTTGAGCGCTCCATGTCCAAAGGGGGTCCGGTTGCCGCCGGGGGGTTACACCAGGCCACCTTCAGCTATGCAGCGATCAGCAGTGGCGGGTGCGCCAAGATGGGGTGCACCGGGACCGCCCCGGAAAACACGTCTCCTGGAGGTCGCGATGAACACCGCAGTCTATATGGCATTTCTGATCGCTACTGGGGGGGTGATGAGGGCAGAACCGGCAAAGAAGGCCACCCCACCGCCCGATGACCCCAGGGTCCAGGCGGTGATCGACGAAGTCGAGAAGATCTGCCTGGAAGGCCCCGTCTACATGATCGGCCGCAAGCGGGCCGAGCGGCTGGCCGAGCTGGTCCGCAAGGCCAAGCCCCGCCTGGTGGTCGAGTGTGGCACGGCCCTGGGCTACTCCGGGCTGTGGATCGGCCGCGAACTGAAGGCCGCCGGCAAGGGCAAGCTCATCACCATCGAGATCAACCCCCAGCGGGCGAAGCAGGCCAGGGCCTACTTCCGCAAGGCCGGCCTCCAAAAATGCGTCACCGTCAAGGTCGGCGACGCCCGCAAAGTCGTCAAACAGATCAAGGGCCCCGTCGATTTCGTCTTCATCGATTGCGGCTATGCGAACTATTATCCCTGTCTGAAAGGGCTGCAAAAGCAGCTCAGCGGCGGGGCGACCGTCGTGGCCGACAACGTGGGCGTCGGGGCCGGCGGAATGAAGGACTACCTCAAGGAGGTCCGCTCCAAGTACAAGAGCCGCACCGAGTGGTTCGACGTCAACCTGCCCTGGGGCAAGCGCGACGCCATGGAAATCTCCGTCGTGCCGGACAAACCCGTCGCCCCGGCCGCCAAACGCTGACTGCACATAACGTCGATTCGTCGATTTCTTCGATTAGTCAAGGAGACCGAGTAATGAAGACTACGCGATTGCTCTATGCGACGATGCTGGCCGGCATCGTGCTGTGTGTCGTTGCCGCGGCGGCCCGGGAGGGTGAACAAACCGCCAGAGAACGTGCCGTGCAAGAGCGGGCGCTCGACGAATTGGCCCTGAAGCGGGCAGTCGAGCCGAAGGGAATGCAGGCCGATCTCAGCGCGGAAGGAGTGTCGAAGCTCGAACAGCAGGGCAATTTCAACGAGGCCTATCAAGGGTATCGCAAACTGGCACTCGATCCCCAGGCCAATCCCCGCCGCGTCGGCGAGTATCTCAACCGCGGCACGCAATGCCTCCAGCGGCTCAACCGGGTCAACGAGATCGACGAGTTCCGCGAGGCGATCATCGAGGTCCACCAGGCCAACTGGCGCCTGCTCTGGGCCGCCGCGGAAAGCTACATGAACATGGAGCACAACGGCTACATCGTGGCCGGCGAGTTCCGCCGCGGACGCAAGCGCGGAGGACAGGGCGGAAAGATGGTCCACGCCACCGAGCGCGACCGCGTCCGCGCCCTGCAACTCATGGTCCAGGCCCTCCCCCTGGCCAAACAGGACGACGCCCACGCCGAGGTGGGCAACTACCTGCTCGCCCTGGCGCGGATCCTATTGAATAACCGCGGCTGGAATGAGTCCTGGCGATTGCAGTACCTGACGGACCTGAAGGAGCTGCCCGACTACGATCCCGGCTGGGGATACTACCGGCAGGCCTCCGGAGCCCCCGTCGATGAAGAGGGCAACCCGGTCTATCACCACACGCCCAAGACGTTCGAAGACGCCCAGACCGACGGCCAGCGCTGGCGGTGGTGCCTGGAGCAGGCCATCGAGTTCAACCCCTCCAGCAAGAACTCCGTCCGCAGACACTTCGCCGATTTCCTCCACAACCAGTTCGGCGTGCAAACGATGGCCTACTTCGGCTGGCGCTTCGGGCGGATGCAGACCGACGACACCCAGAAGGACGAGAGCGGCACCTACGCCCTGCACACCCTGAAAGAGAACGAGACCATCGCCCGGCTGGCCACCGGCGTCAAGCGGTTCGAGTTGCCCGACGAGTTCAACTTCATCAAGGTCTACCAGCAGATCGCCGAGGAGCCCAAGACCGGCTTCGGTGACACGTCATTGCAGCAGTTGGCCCAGATCTTTGAGAACCGGCGGCAGTATCCCACCGCGGCTGACTACTGGCGGCGGCTCCTGAAAGAGTACCGCGGGACCCCCAGCCAGCGCAAGAACTGGCAAGCCCGACTCGACCAGATCGTCGGCAATTGGGGCCGCTTCGAGTCGATTATGAGCCAGCCGGCCGGGAAAGGGGCCACGGTCGAGTACCGCTTCCGCAACGGGACTTCCGTCGAGCTGACCGCCCGCGAGGTCAAGGTCAAGAAGCTGCTCCGCGACGTCAAGGCCTATCTGAAATCCAACCCGGGCCGGCTGGACTGGAAAAAGGTCAACATCGGCAACATCGGCTACCGGCTGGTGCAGGAAAACCAGAGAGAATATCTCGGCCAGCAGGTTGCCAACTGGAAGATGACGGTCAATCCGCGCGAGCTCCATTTCGACAAGCGGGTCACCGTGACCACGCCGTTGCAGAAGCCCGGCGCGTATCTGCTGACGGCCAAGATGTCCGGCGGCAACACCAGCCACGTGATCATCTGGCTCAGCGACACGGCCATCGTCAAGAAGCCCCTGGACGGGAAGACCTACTACTTCGTGGCCGACGCCGTAAGCGGCAAGCCGATCGCCAAAGCCAACCTCGAGTTCTTCGGCTACCGGCAGGAACGGCCCGATCCTCGCAACCAGCCTCGCAAGTACATCGTGCTGACCAAGCAATTCGCGGAGTTCAGCGACGCCGACGGCCAGGTGATCCTCGGCCCGAATGAGCAGCCGACCAACTACCAGTGGGTCATCACGGCAACCACCGACCAGGGCCGCTTCGCCTATCTCGGCTTCACCCGGGCTTGGACCGGGCGGCGTTACGACGCCGAGTACAAGGCCGTCAAGGCGTTTGCGATTACCGACCGCCCCGTCTACCGGCCCAAGCAGACGGTGCACTACAAGTTCTGGGTCCGCCACGCCCAGTACGACAAGGCAGACGAATCGCAGTTTGCCGGCAGGAAGATCGGCCTGGAGATCCGCAATCCCAAGGGGGAACGGATTGTGCAGGAGGAGATCCAGGCCGACGCCTACGGAGGTATCCAGGGCGAATTGGAGCTGCCCGCCGACACCCCGCTGGGCGTGTACCGGATGACGGTCGGAGAGCTTGGCGGTGCGGCGGTGGAGCCGATGCCCGTCCCCCCTGGAGCCGTACGAGCGCGTGGCGCCGCCCCGATCGTCCGCGGCGGCCCGATGGGCATCAAGAAGCCCAACGTCGGCAAGCGGCGGATTACCCGCCACTACGGCGGCGGCAGCTTCCGCGTCGAAGAATACAAGAAGCCCGAATTCGAGGTCACCATCGACGCCCCCAAAGAACCGGTCATGCTCGGCGAGAAGATTACCGCCACCATCAACGCCAAGTACTACTTCGGCTCGCCGGTAACCCAGGCGAAGGT
>CAZUAM010000626.1:0-4215 GCA_964618095.1 uncultured Planctomycetaceae bacterium
CCATGCCGGCCAGCATGCCGTGGGGCTGACCGCTGCCGAAGCCGTCCGGCCCGTTGACGTAGGGAGGCTTGGTCAGCGCTCGCACGGTCGGCTCTCCGCCGGCCGCCCAGGCACCGAGGCGTTTGGTAACTCCCAGCAGGGCGATGGTATTGGCGGCCCCGTCGGCGATGTCCTCCGGGCGGGTGTTGCGCCCGTAGCCGAACACGCCGGCCCGCGGATCATCCGCTTTGAGCCGGCCCGCGTCGGGCCCCACGCCGGCCACGCCCACGTAATGCGTCACCGGGAAATCGGCCTCGGTGCGGCCCGGCCCCAGTGCCGGATTGACCACCTCCGGCAACGGCCGCTGGGTGATCGGCCGATTCTGCGGGCTGTTCCAGGCCTGCCCGGGTTCCAACTGGCGGTGCCAGTCGTCATGGCCGTAGAAGGGGAGCATCGCGGCGATCCAACTCAGCCGCTCTTCGTTCGAGAGTCGGGCTGCGCCGGCGGCCGCCGGCGGAAACCAGCCCTCCGACTGCCGGTAGGCGCCCAGTCCGGCCAGCAACCGGCGGTGGTTCGCCTCGTCGGCCTCTCGGGCGGCGGCCAGCCAGACGGCGTGGATTTCCGGGCGACTGTCGATGGCCGCCGCGGCCAGCACCGAGGGTCCCCGGCCCCAATCGACCCACACCCAGACCGCCCCGTCGGCGACTTTCCACCGGGCGGCATCCGCGGCGGCCAGCCCTTCCTTCAAGAGCAACTCGTACCGGTCGGCGGCCACGGCCGCGGCTGCCTGCCCGGCCGGAGGCTCGACCGAGAGGGCCTCGACCTGGGCCGAAAGCCACTTCCTGGCCGCCGGGACCAGTTCGCCCACCGCGGCGTGCACCTTCTCGGCCGCAGTTTCTCCCTCGCAGACCAATACCAGTTCGCTGCGGAAGGGATCGGAGCCTTGCAGCCTGCAACCCAGACCCTCGGACATCTCCCAAACCACGTGCCACGGTTGTCTTCCCCGGGGCCAGACGTCGAAGACCGCCGTGGGCAATTTCCAGTTCGCGCTGCGCGCCGCGGCCAGATCGACCAGCAGCGTCAACTCCGCGTCCGGGGTGGCAAGCGGCAGCAGTCGCTCGACGGTCGCACTTTCCAGGCGGATCTCGCCGCGGGCGGCCAGATGCCGCAACAACTCGACCTGCCCGGTGACGATCGTCCGCTGGTCGATCACCGCAAACGGATGCTTCCAGGCGGCCTCGGGCAGGCGACGGCAGGCGGCCCCGGCCAGCTCCAGATCGACCGCCTCTCCGATCGCCCCCAGCGAGCCGGCGTTGTACTCAGGTTCCAATTCGATCAGCACCACGCTCTGCTCGGGCCAGACGCCCAGGTCGGTCGCAGCCCAGGTCAGCCAGCGGGTCCCCTCCGGCTTCAGCCCCAGGCTCTCCAGCACCGCACCGACCGTCTGCCGCCACTGGCCGTCAAGCTGGCCGATCACCTGGCTCCAGTTCGGCTCCCCGGCCAGTCGCGCCGGGCGAAGACTGAAGAACAGCGCGGTCCGGTCGGGCAACCAGCGGGGATCGAATTGGGTCGGCAAGGGCTCCGGTTGTTCTTTGGGCGGTGCCGGCCGTTTGCGGGGAGCCGGTTCGGCCGGCTGTTCGATCACTGTACTTGGCTGCGGTTGGGGTCGGTCCCGCCAGAAGAAGATCGAGCAGACGCCGACCACGATTACCAGTCCGGCAGCCGGCGCCGCCCCCAACAGAAGCCACTTCCGCCAGGCCAGCTCGGCGGGCGAGACCCCGAGCACCGGCGGGCCGGACAATTCGGCCTCGACACCGGCGGCCACTTCCGAACCGCTCTGCGGTCCGGTGTGCTCCAACCCCTCGGCCGCCGAGGCGTCCGCATCGGCCGATTGCCGGGCGAGCTGCGGCTCAGGCCGCCAGCCCTCCGGCGGTACGACCTGGACCATACTCCCACATTTGGGGCATTCGTGGATCTCCCCAACGGCCTCCTCGCTGCGCACCCTCAGCCGGGCCCGACAGGTCGTGCAGGTGATGGAAAACAGGGCCTTTTCCACAGTTCCGCGTGTGGTAAGCGAGGAAGGTCACCCCGGTGCCGGGCAACCGAGCCGATCAGCCACTCCCCTATTGTACGGCACCGGCGGAATCATGTCACGCCGGTTGTACACCCTCCTGCACGGGTTCCCCCGAAGCCTCGGCGAACAGCCGCTGGATTTCCCGCCAGCATTTGTCGAACGAGTCGGAGCGCCGCCGGGCCAATTGCATGTCGAAAACGGCAGTCAGGGCAGGTTGGTCGTGTGTTGGCGAATATGATTGCGACCCTGCCATATTGCGGGTCAATGTTCCCTTGGCATCACGAATGGACTCGGGGTCGGAAACCGCGTTCAGGGTTTGAGCCAAGCCACGGTGGCCGCCAAGCGACTCAATCGCCGCAAGGAACCACGCCTCGAACTCACGCTTCGCCAGTACAACACCCGTGGGAACGTCCGATCTGGCCTGTTTGGCACGGGCCACAAGTTGAGGACCGAGTTCAGCCGGGCAATCATCGTCAGCGTCGACCAGGACGAGAACAGCTCATGGAGTTGGCAGTTGCCTCGCCAGGCGTTCGACGGCGTCTTCCAGTTCTCCAGTCTTGACCAGCTTGGAGCGCCCGATGCGCCACGGCTGTCGAATTCTCAAGTCGAGTTCGGGTGCCAGTTCGCGCTGAATCCGCCGCAGCAGCTCCGGCACAGCCTGAACCTCACCGCGCCCCTCGACGATACAGCCCAGGTTCAGAACCATCGGTTGTCCTGGAACAGTAGAAGCGAACCTCAGTCGGTATCAACGTTGACGGGTCCCGGCGACTGGCTTTCCGGCCTAAGCTGGTTTTGCCTCAGCAGTTCCCCGGCCGTCGACAACTTATCTCGCATCATGGACCTGCTTACCTCGTCGGCTTTGCCGATGACGGTTTGACCGTCTGCCATGTCCACAATCAAGAGGGAATCCACGTCGAGGTCTTTGTTGTCCAAGAGGTCCGGGCTGTGGGTGCTCACGAGGAGCTGTGTGAAGTGAGACGCCTCGTGAAGCGCGTCGAACAATACACCCGCCGCCGCGGGATGCAGTGTCGATTCGGGTTCCTCGATGCCAACCAACGGAATCGGGGCGTTCTCAGGCCGACCGACGCACTGAAACAGCGCAAGCAGCACGCCGAAAGCCCGTAGCGTTCCGTCGGAGATGTTCTGAAGGTCGAACGTTAGGTGCTTACCAGATGCACGAACGGAGGGCTGTGACGTCGTCTCTGTCCCGAGGCGGAACACAATTGTTGTAGGCTCACCGGTATACAAATCCTTGCCGTGCCCAGCGGCCCCCTCGTCCGTAGAACGCGTGGTGGTTGTGTCAACGCAGACCTCTGCCAGGATCGGCAGAATGGCTCTGAGGTACTCCTCCATCCTGGGCCATACTTGACTTCCCTCGACCCTACTCTCCTGAAACAAGCGGTGAGCTGCAAACAGCGCGCCCTTGCCGTTACGCTGCAATTCGCGCGCAGGCTGGCCGGACAGAGCTTCCTCCCTCACCTGTTGTGGGTCGATATTGTAGAACCGCATGCCCTTGAGCAGCTTGTACACGGGTGAGAAGTCCCGATACCCTGACACCTTTGCCAAGTAGAGTTGGTCAGGGTCTGCAGGCGGTGGGGTATGGATCGTCGTCTTGGTGACCTCCCCCTTCTGGACACAGAATTGTGCCCTGACCGTTCCTCCTGACAACACATCGCAGCTCTCTTCCTCAATTAGGAATAACCATTGGCTGTCGGTGGTCACCGTGATGCTGTACGATGCGGCGCCGCCGTGAGGAACATCCAGCCAGAGTTGGATCGAGAACTCCTTGGAGTCTTCGTCTCTTCCGCGCCAAAAGATCTTTCTGACCGCGCCGCGCTCTTCCACCGCGTGCTGCATGGTGGTGCGCAGAGAGTCACTGACGAACCGCAACGCCTCCAAAAAGTTGCTCTTCCCCGAGCCGTTGGGCCCGACCAGGAACGTCAGCCGGCCGAGCGAAACGTCGCACTGCCGGATGCTCTTGTAGTTGCGTAGTTTGACCCGCCGAAGGAAGGGCGGCTTGGGCTCGCTCATCTTGGCACCTCCGCTGCTGGAAAAACGCTCAAAGTGCTCGTAATTCGAGGATACCACGAAGCAGGACGGTCGGACACCCCTCTGTGCCAATAATAGGTGAGACAACTGCCTCCTGAGATATTACAGTAGAG
>CAZUAM010000627.1:0-4203 GCA_964618095.1 uncultured Planctomycetaceae bacterium
TATGAATAATCCGGGTTAGGCCTTGCGTTTCGGGCCTGCAAGTCTAGAATTGGGGGTATGGCCAGACCTCTGCGGATCGAGTTTGCCGGGGCCCTTTACCACGTGATGTCGCGGGGTAATGAGCGGCGCCGGATCGTACGCGATGAGGCCGATTACCGGAAACGCATCGATTGGCTGCGGCGGACCGTGGAAACCTGCGGCTGGCACGTCCACGCCTTCGTGGTAATGCCCAATCACGAGCATCTGCTTGTGCAAACGCCCGAGCCGAACCTTTCGGCCGGCATGCAGTTTCTCAACGGCAGCTACACGGGCTATTTCAATCGCCGCCACCGGCGGGTCGGGCACCTGTTTCAAGGCCGTTTCAAGGCACAATTGGTGGAGCAGGAGGGTTACCTCCTGGAGGTCAGCCGCTATATCCATCTCAACCCGGTCCGCGCCAGACTGGTCGAGTTGCCCGAGCGGTGGCCCTTCAGCAGCTCTGCCGGCTACCATCAGGCAAGCCGGGCGTTGTCGTGGGTAACATACCGGGTGGTATTGGGCGAATTCGCCCGTCAGGAGGCCGCTGCCCGCCGGGCGTACCGCCGTTTCGTCCGCGCCGGCGTCGAACAGCCGCCGCCGTCGCCGTGGAAAGATGCCGTAGGCGGTCTGATCCTGGGCTCGGAAGCGTTTGTCGCCAGGATCCGGAAGTCCCTTCTTGGCAACCGCTCCGAGGACGCCGGCCTGCCAGAGTTGAGCCGGTTGCGCGAGCGGCCCTCCCTGGATCGGATCCTCGAGATCGTGGCGGCCCGTTTCGGGTGTGACGCCACTGGCTGGAGCCCGGGCAAACGAAGCAATGATCCCGGCCGCGCGGTAGCCGCGTATCTGGCGTGCCGCCGTTTCCGGTATCGCGCCACGGAGGTGGCGCGGTGGCTTGGCTACCGTGGTCCAAGCAGTGTGACCCGAGCGATCGCTCGCGTCGAAAGCGGGGACCCGAAGCTGCGGCAGACTGTGGCGATACTTGAACGGCAACTCCGCTAATCACTATTCAAGCTCTGACCCCATGGTCCTCATGACGCTGGTTTTGCTGCCGGGGCTGGGTGCGGATGAGCGGCTGTTCGAGCCGCAGAGGGCGGTGTTTTCGGAGATCTTGGTGCCGCCTTGGATTGTGCCGAAGAGGAAGGAGACCCTGCCGGACTACGCTGCTCGGCTGGCCGAAACGATCGTGGCTGCAAGGCCGATGATCCTGGGCGGCTCGTCGTTTGGCGGGATGGTGGCCTGGGAGATGGCCCGGTATCTTCGGCCGGATGCCGTGGCGTTGATCGGGAGTTGCCGGTCGCCGAAGGCGCTGCACCCGGTTGCCCGAGGTCTTCGCCCGATTGTGCCTTTGACGGCCGTGCAGGTGTTCGACCTGGCGAAAGTGTTTGCGTCGGTGGGGCTGAGAATGTTCAGCCCCTTCACGCCCGAGCAGAGAGAGTTGTGCGTGGCGATGTTCAAGGAGATGGACGGCGGATTCATGAAATGGGCCTGCCGGGCGATTCTGGGTTGGGTGCCGAGCGAACCTCCGCCGGTTCCGATATTCCAAATCCACGGAGGGAAGGACCGCATCATGCCGGCACGGCTTGTCGAGACCGACGAGATCATTCCCGATGGAGGGCACCTGATCAATCTGACCCATCCCCAGCAGGTGAATGCGTTTATCACGAGGGCCTTTGAGTCGGTGCGATGAACGACCTGCTCGCTGATTCCCACAGCGAGCACTGGAGGTTCTTCACACAAAGCATAGAATAGTGAGCGGCTGGCGTGATGCGGTCATCCCCCGCGTGGCCTTCGGCCGCGGCGAAACGGCGGGCAAGCCCGCCCGCTAAACGTTGCCATCACAATTGGTTACGTCAAACATGCGCGCACGGCGCGAAGAAGTTACAGCGCAAGACTCCAATCCCCAATCCCTAATCCCTCGCCCCTTCCCCCATGATCATCACCATCGACGGACCCGCGGGAGCTGGAAAGAGCACGGTCGCCCGGGCGTTGGCCCGACGGTTGGGCATTCGGTACCTGGACACGGGGGCAATGTATCGGGCGGTGGCTCTGGCCGGGATGCGGCGGGGGATGAACTGGGACCGGCCGGAACAATTGGCCGAGCTGGCCGGAGGACTGGACATCAAGGTGATCGGGGAGAAGATCGTTCTGGACGGGGAGGACGTGACCGACGCGGTTCGGTCGTCGGCGGTGACCGCCGTGACCCGATATGCCGCCGACAACCCGCACGTCCGCCGGCACCTGGTCGCCCTGCAACGCACGGTGGCCGGCAGCGACGACATCGTCACCGAGGGCCGGGACCAGGGGACCGTTGTGTTTCCGGAGGCCGAGTGCAAAGTTTTTCTTACCGCCGGTGCCCAGCAGCGAGCCAGACGGCGCCTGCGCGACCTCGAATCGCAGGGAGAATCGGCCACGCTCGAGGAAGTGCTCGCCGCCCAGCAGCGCCGCGACCGGCAGGACGTGACCCGCGGCGTCGGCCGCCTGGTCCCCGCGGCCGACGCCAGAGAAGTCTGCACGGATGGGCTGAGCGTCGAGGAAGTGGTCGACCACTTGGAATCGCTCGCCCGCGAGATGACAACTGATCGCTGACTACTACCGACTGGCCACGGCCTGTTTCTGCCAGGTTGGGGATCCGGGTGGCAATGAATTGCCACCCCCAGAATTGCCACCCCGGAATTGCCACCCCCAGACTCAGCCCACTGGTCACATAGTCCAACGTCATGTCGCAACGTTCCTTGCCCAAACGGCTGTGGTACCGGTGCTTGCAGTCCCTGCTGCAACTGATCGGGGTGCTTGCTTTTCGTGTGCGACACACGGGCGCCCGCAACATCCCGCCGGAGGGGGGCGTGCTTGTGGTTTCCAACCACCAGAGCGCCTTGGATCCGCCGCTGGTTGGGATGGGCTCTCCGCGGCGGCTGAACTATCTGGCCCGGGAAACACTGTTTCGTTTTGGCCCGTTGCGGTGGCTGATCAGTTCGCTCGACGCGATCCCGGTGGAGCGGGAGGGGATTGGGCTTGGTGGGCTGAAGGAGTCGCTCAGGCGGCTGAGGCGCGGCGAGATGGTGCTGATATTTCCCGAGGGCACACGGACCGGCGACGGCGAGATCGGCCCGTTTCGGCCCGGTTTTACGGCCTTGGCGGTCCGTTCCAAGGCGGCGATTCTGCCGGCGGCGATCGAGGGGGCGTTTGCGGCCTGGCCTCGCGGGAGCAAATTCCCCAGGCCGGGCAGAATCCACATTTGCTATGGGCGGCCCATTTCTCCCGAGCAGATTGAGGGTCTCAACCAGCGGGAATTGCTGGCCGAGGTTGAGCGGAGGGTCCGTCAGTGCCACGCCCAGCTTAGGCAACACCCGGTTTTCGCTCGGCCAGGGGCGACTCGCCGGGGGAGCTGCCCCGTCTCTTGTGCCGCCGAAGCGGGCCGGTCCCTCGGACTTGGCCCGGCGCAGCCCCCAGATCTTCGTCGCAGTCGGGGCTGACGCAGTTGTTGCCCACCCGGCGATTGGCTATACTACCGGATTCCCCGATGGCCTGCGGATAGTCTCTTGCGTGGAGGGACCGGGCGGACGGGGTACGTTCTTTGGCTGGTTTTAGTGACAGGAAACTCGGGTGCCACGGGCGGCTCGCCCGCCGGTGCGAATACTGAGCTTGATCGGGCGAAGCCCGGCCGACAAGCCGGACGCGGCGGCCGCTCGACTCAGTTGCCCGATTCCCGCCGTCACGGACTGGGAGTTTGACGAAGACTTACTTTTATGGTCAACCGCAACCTAATTCGAGGCCTGGATCTCAGCGAAAAAGAGTGGCAGCAAGAGCTGTCCGCCGCCATGGAGGGCGTCCCGCCTGAAGAGATCGAGTGGGGCGCGCAAGAGGTGGTCATCAACAAGATCGTCCCGGGGCGCGTCCTCCGCGTGGAGGGAGACTACGTGCTGGTCGACGTGGGCTACAAGAGCGAAGGGATTATTCTCCGCAACGAGTGGGAGCAAGACGAGCCGCCTCCCGGGCCGGGACAAGAAGTGAAGGTCCTGATCGAGGACGTCGAGGACGTCTACGGCCTGGTAGATGATTCGCGGGGGATGATCACGCTAAGCAAGCGTAAGGCCCAGAAGATCGAAGCCTGGATGCAGGTGATGGAGACGGTCCACGAGGAGGACGTGGTCACCGGAGTAGTCACCCGCAAGATCAAGGGCGGCC
>CAZUAM010000628.1:0-4187 GCA_964618095.1 uncultured Planctomycetaceae bacterium
AACACGCTGGATACGCTGACCAAACCAACCGTTGCCTTCGTTCACGGCCCGGCCGACGCCGGAGGTGCGACGGGCGTTTGACGTCATGAGCGAAGCCCGCCGAATCGCACTCGAGATGGTTCGGCCCGGGGTGGCCTGCGCGGAGGTCGACGCCGCCGTGAACGAATTCCTTGGAGAGGAGGGCTACGGCGACAACCTCCTGCATCGAACCGGGCACGGGATCGGGCTGGCCTACCACGCCGAAACACCGTGGCTGGCGGAAGGAAGCGCCGAAGTGTTGGCGCCGGGGATGGTGGTGAGCGTCGAGCCGGGAATCTATCTTCCCGAGGTCGGCGGCGTGCGGCACTCCGACACGGTTCTGGTGACCGACAGTGGCAGCGAATCTCTCACCAAGTATCCGACAGACCTCGATAACCTGACGATCACCGGGTGGAAACCGCTGGCCCGTGCCAAGGGGGCGTTGCTGCGGTGGTCGCTGGGATTGAGTTGGCGGAGATCTTGACGACACGGCGGGGGCCGCCATCAGGGGGGCATGGCCGCCGGCTCGAAGCGGCCCTTGCCCCTCCCGCGCTCCGCGTATAATGGTTTGGCAGGATGGTTTGGAAGGTGAACCTCTTGCCCGCCGGCGTGTCCACTCAGGAGCATACTCTTGCTACAGGAGGCTGCCCAATGGCCGTTGCATTTCCCGAAATCCGAGTCGGCCAGCCGGTTCGGCACCAGGTCTTGTCGGTTTTCCCGTTGTTTACGGACAGAGGTGTACCGGTCGACTACCTGCTGTCGGACGAGGCCATCAGCAAGGAGTCGGTGGCGGTCACGGAAGTCTCCGAGGCCGGCTCGGTGCCGGACCTGCTGGTCGAGAACAAGGGCGACGCCCGGGTGTTGTTCCTCGAGGGCGAGGAACTGGTGGGAGCGAAGCAAAACCGCATCCTGAACACCTCGGTTCTGATCGCCGCCCGGAGCAAGACCGAGATTCCGGTGAGCTGTGTCGAGCAGGGCCGCTGGGGATACCGCTCGCGGCGGTTCGGATCGGGCGGGACGCACTCGCCCTCGAGACTGCGATACGCGGTTAAAGAATCCGTGGCCCGCTCGCTCAAGGCGGAAGGGGGCTACCGGGCAGACCAGGGGAAAGTCTGGAAGGAGGTCGCCAGACAGCAGCAGGCCCTGGGAGCTTCTTCAGCCTCGATGGCGATGTCCGACACCTTCGAGGCCCGCGAGCAGCAGGTGGCCGAGTACCGCGAGAAGCTCGCGTACGTCGAAGGTGCCGTCGGCGTGGCCGTGGCCGTCGGTAAGAAGGTGGTCGCGCTGGATCTGTTCGACAAGCCCACCACTTGCCGGAAGGTTTGGGACCGGCTGCTCTCGGGGTTCGTGCTCGATGCCCTGGAGGCCGCAGAAGACCGTCAGCAGGCCGAGGTTGCCGACGTAGAACGGCTGCTGGAGGCGGCCGGGGGCACGTCTTGGCAGCCGGCCGATCCGGTGGGTGAAGGCGAAGAGCATCGGGCCGAATTCGGCCAGGCCACGCACGCGTCGGCACTTTGTCTGGGCGGCTTGCTGGTCCATGGGAGCGTGGTGGCGGCGGGTTGACGGCGTGGTTTGCTCCGCTTGGCGGGGACGGCGGCCGATCCGTTCCCCGGCCGAGCGTCTCCCACGGGGCAAGCCGGTCTCCGCTGATCCACCGCCACCCCGCAGGACCGTTTCCCAGAAGAATCGCCAGTCTACGGTTTTAGCCGTTGACAACTACGGATTAAACCGTAGAATGAGGGCGACGCGGATGCGTTCCGCCAGAGGTTGACTCGAGGAAACGCGACCATGGCCCGACCCAGACACGACCATCCCACGCCCGGCGAACTGGAGGTGCTGAAGGTCCTCTGGGAGCGGGGTCCCTCGACGGTTCGCGAGGTGATGGAGGTGCTCAATGAAACTCGCCGGCGGGCTTATACGTCAGTAATGAGTCTGCTGGGCGTGATGACCGAGAAGGGCCTGTTGACGCGTGAGCCCAAGGGCCGGGCGTACGTGTATCGGGCCAAGGTCACCCGTGAGAAGACGTTAGGGCAGATGGTCGATGACCTGCTGGGCCGGGCCTTCGAGGGCTCGGCCAGCACGTTGGTGGCCCGTCTGCTCGATCAGTCCAGCCCGTCGCCGGAGGAGCTGGAAGAGATCCGCAGGACGCTCGAGGAATATCGGCAGCAGTTGGGGGAAAGCTGATGTCGCCGCTGGACGTCTTCGGTGAGCCGGTTTGGCAACGTCTGACCTGGACGCTGCTGCACTTCCTCTGGCAGGGGCTGGCCGTGGCGGCGGTTCTGGTGACGGTTCTCTGGTTGTTCCGGGTCCGGCAGGCACGGATTCGCTACGCGGTCAGCCTGGCGGCCATGCTGGTGATGGTGGCCTGCCCGCTGGTCACGTTCGCCGTGATGGAAGTCGGTGCAGACGCGGGCGCGGAAGTCGGGCGGGGCACAGCGGAAGTGAAATGGGAGGCGGCGCAGCGGCGTCCCGCGATTCTTCAGCAGGAGCCTGACACGGCGGACGAAGCCGTTGTTGTGCATCAGCCGGTTGAATTGGGCGAGGACGTTTTCCTCCCCGATCCGCAAACAGTGGATCGGCCGGTGGCTGCGCAAGCGACGGAGCCTGGTCCCAGCTTGCGCATCTCGGGATACGCTCGTACGGTCCAACCCTATTTGATGCTCGGCTGGATCGCCGGCGTGAGCCTGCTCGGCACCCGGCTGCTGCTGGCCCAGGTGGGTGTGCAGTGGCTTCGGCGGCGTCGATCGCCGATTTCGGCGGAACTGGTTTCCTGCGTGGCCCGGCTCAGGAAGCGGCTTGGATTGCGATCGGTTCCACGGGTGTTTGGCTGCGAGCGAATTGGCGAGGCGATCGTGGTGGGTCTGCTGCGGCCGATGGTCTTGTTGCCTGCCTGCTGGCTGTCGGAGATGACGCCCGAAGTGCTGGAGGCCGTGATCGCTCATGAGTTGGCCCACATCCGGCGCTGGGACCTTTGGGTGAATCTGTTTCAGCGTCTGGTGGAGACGCTGTTGTTTTATCAGCCGGCCGTTTGGTGGGTATCGCGCGGGGTGCGGCTGGAGCGGGAGATGTGTTGCGATGAGCTGGCCGTGGGGGCGACCGGCCAGCGGATGGCCTACGCCACCGCCCTGTCACAGGCGGCCCGCAAGCGGGCCGTTCGAACCAAGCCCATGCTTGGGGCTGCAATGGGAGGAACAGAGATGACACTACTCAATCGCGTACGGTACGTGTTGGGATTGTCGCCCGGGCGGGAACGGGCCCGCTGGTGGCCCGTGGGCCTGCTGGCGTTGTTGGTGCCGCTGGGAATCTGGTTCGGCTCGATAGGTACGGGCCTGACCGGAGAAGGGGAAAGGCAAGTGCAAGAACGTCCACTTACCAGTCCAAAGAAGGGGTTCCAGAAGGGAGAATTCAGTGCAAACCTCCAGCAGAGCGCCCGCCTCGGCGTAACGTTGGAACTCACGGCGCTGCACTGGCGGAGTCTTGACTCGGAAAAGCAGTCTAGGCCACTTGTCACATCGGTTATCGACGGTCTACAGAAAGGTCAGGGAAGCAACCCATGGAAGGTCCGTTTCCTTCCGTTCAATTCGGCAGATCCAAGGCGTGCCGAGCTTGACCCGTTCGAAGTGGAGGCTCTGGCAAGAATCGAAGCGGGCAACGATGAGGTGTGGCACCAGGCCGCCAATGGCGAGATCCGTTACGTCCGCGCGATCCGCGCCACTGAGCGTAGTTGTGTTTTGTGCCATATCGCGGCGGGTCGGCCTGCAAGGCCCAAGGACAATCCGCTGAAGGAAAACGACATCCTCGGCGTGGCGAGTCTGAGGGTGGCTCCACAAAAAGAGGACGCGAGTGTAAACCAGGAGGCAGTTCCTGCGGCGGGGAAAACCTATCGTGTGCGGCCGTTCGACCTGCTAACCATCGAGGCACTGAATACTCTTCCCGACCACCCCATCGATCAAACCTACTTCGTTGACCCGGCCGGACAGGTTGCACTGGGACCAGCTTATGGAAAGGTAAAGCTGAAGGGTCTGAGCATCGTGGAAGCTGAGGGCGCGATGAGGGCGCATCTTCTCCAGATGCTTCGCGAACCAAGGGTCCAGGTGGCCTGGGCCGGACGAGTCACGAAATGGCACTCGGTAACCGTGCGGCAAGCGTCCGATCGCATTGATCCGCCG
>CAZUAM010000629.1:0-4174 GCA_964618095.1 uncultured Planctomycetaceae bacterium
GCCGTTGCTTTCCTGAGCGTCAATAAACAGACAAACTCAATTCAGACACGCTACCAGCAGGCAAAGCCTACCATGATTCTCTCCGGCCACGAGATCAAACGGCAGTTGGGCAAGAACATCATCCTGGAGCCGTTCGACGAGTCGAAGCTCAATCCCAACAGCTACAACCTCTCGCTACACGACGAGTTTATGGTATATGAGGAAGTCGTTTTGGACATGCGCAGGGCCAACCGCGTCCGCCGGCTGACCATCCCGCCGGACGGCATGGTCCTTCAACCCAGTCAACTCTACCTGGGCCGGACCGCCGAGCGGACCGAAACGCACAACCTGGTGCCGATGATCGAGGGCCGATCGTCGGTGGGGCGGCTGGGGCTTTTCGTGCACGTGACGGCCGGGTTCGGCGACGTGGGCTTCTGCGGCTATTGGACCCTGGAAATGTTCGCCGTTCAGCCGGTGAGGGTCTATGCGGGTGTGGAGATTTGCCAGATTTTCTACCACGATATCCGCGGCACGTTCACCGAGTACGCCAGCGACAAGTACCAGCACAACACCGACATCCAGCCCAGTCTGCTGTTCAAGGAACTCGCTTCCCCGGGCGATCCGGACCCGCAAATGAAGCTCCCCTTCGGCATCGAGCGGCCGCGCGGGTGAGGCGCCGCCTGCAACTCGGCAGCCGGGTGGCGTGCTACGAGCCTATCCCAGAACCGGAATCGGGGTGGCTGGCGGCGGAGCGCAGCGACGCCCCAGGGTCTCGCTTCCTGGGGGCTCGCGACGCTCGACCCCAGGCACCCATTGCTCGTGCGTCGGGTTCTGGGATAGGCTCTGCATCACCGGGAAGTAAATATCCACGGCCATGTCGAAGGCCAGCTTGGACAAATTGGCGAGCTGGGCTTCGATGTCTGCTGGAAATGAGCCGGCATTGAACACCGACCACAAACTGGGTATATTTGGGGCATGATTGATCGCCGGGAAATCGAGCGAGTGGCAACCCGCATTGGAGTGGCCGCCAATGCCGAGCGTGTGGTTCTGTTTGGATCCCATGCTCGGGGCGAAGCTGGCGAAACTAGCGATGTCGATCTGATGGTGATTGCAGAAAGCGATTTACCCAGGTTCAAACGCAGCCGTGAACTATACAAGCTGTTGCGACCGTATCCTTTTGCGATGGACCTGATCGTGTATACTCCTGAAGAAATTGAAAGAGGCAGGAGGTCTCCCGTTTCTTTCGTGTCCGCAGTACTGCGGGAAGGCAAGACCTTGTATGTCCGACGAGCTGCAAATCGCCCGAGGGTGGCTGGTCAAAGCGATGAATGATCTGCTCAATGCAGACAATAATCTCGCGGCCAGCGAAGTACCTTACGACACCGTCTGCTTTCATTGTCAACAAGCAGCAGAAAAGCTTCTCAAGGCGTACCTGGTGGGCAATCAGCAACCCGCTCCTCACACGCACGATTTGTTTCTGCTTTTGGAGCGAGTACTGCCGCTGAGTCCTGCCGCGGAACAGTTACGAGACGCACTTTCGATACTCGTGCCGTATGCGGTTGAGATCCGCTATCCGGACGAGTGGTTCATGCCCTGCGAACAAGATGCCAAGCAGGCCAGGGATGCTGCAAGCCAGGTCCTGAACTGGCTTCAGACGGCTCTCCTGGAAATCTTCGCTAGCCCGCCGAACAGCTAACACGGGCCGCCGCGGCGCCCCGGCAGCGGGGCATGCTACATCACCGCGAAGTAGATGTCCACGGCCATGTCGAGGTACTCTTCGGTCAGCTCGCAGGGGCGGCCGTTGTAGGCGCAAGCGCTGCGAACCTGAAGCAGCAGGTCGCGGGGATGACAGCAGCGGAAGGGGCGACCGGTCCGCCGGTAGTGCTTCTCGATCAGGTAGTCGACCGGCTCCCGGCGATGCTCGAAGCCCAACCTCGGCGCGATCATCTCGAACAGCTCCCGAAATTCCTCTTCGGTCGGATCGACGACCTCGATCTTGTAGGGGATCCGCCGCAGAAACGCCTCGTCCACCAGGTCCCGCGGCTCCAGGTTGGTCGAGAAGATAATCAGTTGGTCGAAGGGGACCTGGATCTTCTTGCCGTTGGGCAGACTGAGAAAGTCGTAGCGCTTCTCCAGCGGCAAGATCCAGCGGTTGAGCAACTCGTCGATGCTCATCCGCTGCCGGCCGAAGTCGTCGATCACCAACGTCCCGCAGTTGCTCTTCAGTTGCAGGGGCGCTTCGCTGACGCCCGTGGACGTGTTGATGTTGACCTCCAGGGCCGACATGGTCAGCTCTCCGCCGGTGATGATCGTGGGGCGGCGAACGCGGATCCAACGTCTGTCGATCTTCCGTTGATCGATCAGCCCCGCGTTGGGGTCCAGCGGCAACTCCTCGTGGTTGGCCGGATCGTGGAGCCGGACGATCTCGCCTTCGATGCCGATCGTGCAGGGGATCCAGATGTGTTGGCCGAACGTCCGGGTGACCCGCTCGGCGATGCTGGTCTTGCCGTTGCCCGGGGCACCGTAGAGAAACAGCCCCCGGCCGGAGTTAATGGCCGGTCCCAGCCGGCCGAACATCCGCTGGTTCAATAGCAGATCTTCAAACGCGTGCCGCAGGTCTTCGACCGTGGGGTGCTGTCTGGTGAGCGATTGGGCTTCGACGCTGGCGATGTAGTCTTTAAGCGAGACGGGCGCGGAGCCGAAGTAGGTGCAGAATGCCGAGTAGCGCCGGGCGCGCTCCCGCCCCAAATCGGTCAATTGGTACTGGTAGTCGTTCATGGGTGCCGAGCCCTTGTGGACCACGAGTTGATCGTTCTTCACGGTCCGCAGCAGCTCGTCGATCAACACGAAGGGCAGCTTGACCTGATCCGCGATGTCGCGCCCCGTGGCGTCCCCCCGGGCGAGCAGGAACTTCAGGATCAGGGCCTCCACTTCGCTGTCGGTGAGGTCGGCCTGGCGGAAGGACTCCGGCTCAATCGGCAGGTAGGTGTTTTTCAGGTTCTCACCTTCTTGCGGAGGATCCGCCTCCGAGGGCGTCCCAGCCGCGTCGCCTGCCGGCTTGTCGCCAAGCTGGTTGATCCGCTCGATCAGGGCATCGAGCTTCTCGTCCTTTTGTTGGTCGTCCCGGTCGTGGTCGGGCTCGGAGGCGGCGACCGCCGACCAAAGATCAGCACCGTCGGCCCGGGGGTCATGCCCCGCCAGGCGTGCCAGTAAGTCGTTCTCAGGTGTTTCAGCCATGGAGCACTCGATCTGGGCACGTGAAGGAATCAACGTTGTTTGCCAATGAAACCCTAGCTTCTCCACGCCGGGACGGTCAAACCAGCCTGCCGTAGGGATGCGCTGGATCGGCGGAAAATAGCGATTCTGGGAGGTAGGGGGCACCTGCCACGGTGCCGCAGGGGGCAGTTTGTCGCCGTCAAAGGCACCTCCCGCAGCGGGGGACGCCCTTTCCGGCTCTCCCGCGACCTCCTATAATCAAGCGCTTTGAGCGGGACTTCCCACAAGCAAACCACGCCGGAGCGATTTGCGGTGAACGAGCGGGCCGGAGTTCGTCTGGGAGCGGTGACGTACCTGAATACGCGGCCGCTGATCTTCTGTCTCCGGCGGCTTGCGCGGGACGTTCAGTTGACCATCGACCTTCCCAGCCGGTTGGCCGACGACTTGGCGGCCGCACGACTCGACGTGGCGATGGCCCCCTCGATCGAGTACTCTCGCAACCCCGGCTACTCGATCGTCTCCGACGCCTGCGTGGCCTGCGACGGTCCGGTGCGGAGCGTGAAGCTTTACAGCCGGGTTCCGGTCCAACGGATTCACACCTTGGCCCTGGACGAAGGTTCGCGGACCAGCGCCGCGATGACGCGGATCCTGTTGAAAGAGCAATTCGCCCTGGAACCGGAATTCCGGCGGCTTCCGATCGGCACCTCGCTTGAAGACTCCACGGCCGATGCGGCCATGCTGATCGGCGATCGGGGAATCCGGCCGCCGCAGGGCGACTTCGAGTTCATCTGGGACCTGGGCGAGCAGTGGTCGCGATGGACGGGGCTGCCGTTTGTGTTTGCCATGTGGATCGCCCGACCCGGCGTCGATTTGCAGGGCCTCGCGGAGATCCTGGCCGCCGCGCGCGACGAGGGGGTCAGCCGATTGGCCGAGATTGCCCGCCTGGAGGCACCGGCCCTGGGTATCCCGGAGGCCGATT
>CAZUAM010000630.1:0-4170 GCA_964618095.1 uncultured Planctomycetaceae bacterium
CAAGCAACCTCTTGCATCCAAAGGAGTTCCGTCGTCATTATAAGCAAAACTTTGGGCTAACCTGGGGCCGTCTCGGCACGATCCGTAGCGAGGAAATAAACCATGATCTTTTCGATGCTCCATTTCAGAAAGTGGGTTCGCTCGCGGGCGAACGAATCCAATCGAATTCGACCGCCGACTCCCATAACATCTCGCCTTTGCGTGCTGTTGGCGATTGCGATCGTCTTCGCCGCCGGCATCGTCGGTCGGGCGGCAGATGGGATTCCGCAGAAGAAGCAGCCGGAGGAAGTCGACTACTCGGACGCGATCGCCCGGCTGGCCCAGATCGTCGACTCGGAGTTGCAGCGGGGGATTCTCAGCGGCACGGCGGTGGCGCTGGTCGACGACCAGCGAATCGTGTGTACCCGCGGCTTTGGCCACGCGCACAGGAAGCGGCATATCCCTGCGGGCCCCAGGAGCGTGTACCGCGCGGGGTCCATCTCGAAGCTGTTTACGGCCATTGCCGCCATGCAACTGGCCGAACAGGGAAGACTCGACATCAACCGGCCGGTTTCCACTTACGACCCAGAGTTCCGCCTGGTGGTGCCGCTGGACGATGCGGAGCCGATTACGCTGCGGCATTTGATGTGTCACGGATCGGGGATGTTTCGCGAGTCACCCGTGGGGGGGTATTTCGACCCGACCGAGCCGACCGTCAGGGCCACGGTGGCCAGTATCGCCCCCTGCGTGCTGGTGCACCGTCCCGGCACGCACACCAAGTATTCGAACATCGGCGCGACTGTGACCGGCCACGTGGTCGAGCACGTATCGGGCATGCCGTTTGCCGAATATCAACGGAAGTATCTCCTGCGTCCGTTGGGGATGAAAGACTCGGCGTTCGAGTTGAACGAGGAGATTCGGCAGCGGCTAGCGCCGGGACGCATGCGGGTGGCCGACGGCAAGGGCGGCTTTCGCGAGATCGAGGCCCCGCTGTTCGAGTTGGGGACGATCCCCGCCGGCAATCTCTACACCACGGCCGCAGACCTTGCCCGATTTGTGATGCTCCTGCTGGACGAGGGCCGGGCAGGTAACCAGCAGTTGCTCAAAGCGGAGACGCTTCAGAGCATGTTCACCGTGCAGTTGACCGAGGAAGAGGCCGGCTTCGGGCTGGGTTTTCACGTGGGGAAGTTTCGCGACTACAAGATGGTCAGCCACATGGGTGCGGTCTACGGGCATACCAGCTCGGTAGCGGTGCTGCCGCAAGAGAAGATCGGCGTGATTGTCCTGACCAACCAGGACATTGCCACCGGGCCGGTCCGCAAGCTGAGCGACGCAGCCATGGAGCTGATGGTCGAAGCCAAGCTGGGCGAGAAGCCGGAGCCAAAACAGAAGCCGATTGGCGTTGCCCCGGCGGAGTTGGCAAAACTGGCCGGCGACTACGAATCGGAAAGCTACTGGGCACGGATCGAAGTAAGCGAGGGGGTGGCCCGGGCGAATCTCTCCGGCCAGCCTCTGGCGCTCACGCCGATCGAAGCGGACAAGTTCCTTGCCGACGGTCGTTTTGCCCATCGGGCGTCGTTCGTTTTCGATCGCGACGATTCGGGGGAAGTGACCGGCTTCAGTGCCCTGAAGCAGAAGTTCCGCCGCGTCGATCGCGACGCCGTCCGAGCGGTGCCCGACGATTGGAAGCGGTTGCTGGGCAGCTACGGCCCGGAGTTCATCCCGCTGGTGGTGTCGGTGAAGCACGGGCACGTTTACGCGATGACCGAGAACATGGTCGACTATCGTCTGACGCCGCTGTGTCGCACCGTTTTCAAGATGCCGCCCGGAATGTACGTCGACGAGCAGTTGGTCTTCCAGGTCGGCCCCGACGGCGAGGTCTACAGCGTGATCCTGGCGAACATGGTGCTACCCCGCCGCAGCCCCTGATCGGGAGTTGGTAGACGCCCCTCCCCTCGCGAGCGTTCCCATGACCGAGCTTCTCTTCAGCAGCACGCCGACCGATACGTTTGCCGAGCCGCCGGAGTCTTGGATCAAGTGGTTTCAGCACCTACCGCCGCTGCTTGCTGCGGACGACACGTGGACCCTTTGGGCAATCACCCTGGTCGGCGTGGCGCTGAGCATCTACCTGGAGCAGACCTACCGGTGGGCGGCGAAGCTGAGCGGGCCGGTGTTGTGCCTGGTCACCGCGATGCTCCTGACCAATCTGAAGATCATGCCGGCCGACGCGCCGGCCTATGCCCTGGTGAACGAGTACCTGGTTCCGATCGCGATCCCGCTCTTGCTGTTTCGGGCCGACGTGTTTCGCATCGTGCGGACCACCGGCTCGATGTTTCTGGCGTTCCACGTCAGCGTGCTCGGCACGATCCTCGGCGCGATGCTGGCGGCCGTGCTCTTTGTCGGCGTCTTCGATCAGGTGCCACAAGTGACGGGCATCATGACCGGCAGCTACAGCGGCGGGGCCGTGAATTTCTTCGCCGTCAAGAATTCGTTCGAGGTGAGCGACAACCTGACCAACCCGCTGCTGGTGGCCGACAATTTCATCATGGCCGGGATGTTTATCGTGCTGCTGGGTATCGCCGGCTCGACCTTCTTTCGCCGCCACTATCCCCATCCGCACTCGATGGCCGAGGATACCGAGGAGAGCCAGTCGCTGGCCGCCCGGTACTGGAAACCCAAGAAAATCTCGCTCTTGGATCTTGCCAAGGCGCTGGCCATTGCGCTGGTGATCGCCGCAGTCTCCAGCAAGCTCTCCGTTTGGATCAGGCCCCAGCCGGGCCAGGCCCAAGAGGCGCAGACAGCGTTGTTCGTCCGTGAGATCATCGGCAACCAGTTCGTGTTGATCACCTTCTTCTCCGTGTTGGCGGCAACACTTCTGCGCGGCCGGCTGGAGAAAATCGGCGGTGCCGAAGAGTTGGGCGCGTACCTTCTGTACATCTTCTTCTTCGTGATCGGTCTGCCCGCAGATCTGGTGACCGTCGTGCTGAACGTCCCGATGATGTTCCTGTTCTGTCTGGTGATTGCGCTGGTGAACCTGGTGGTAACGCTCTCGCTGGGAAGACTCCTGCGCCTGAACCTGGAGGAGTTGGTGCTCTGTGTGAACGCCACCCTGGGCGGTGCCCCCTCGGCGGCGGCGATGGCCATCGCCAAGGGCTGGCCCAAGCTGGTGCTGCCGTCCTTGCTGGTGGGGATCTGGGGATACGTCATCGGCACCCTGCTCGGCATCTTGGTGGGCAAGATGCTCTTGCTGTGGTTCTGACGGCTGGCGTGGGCGGAGCAGCCTGATACAATAACACGATCTGCGGACGGCCTTTCCCCTGCGAGAAGACAAGATTCGCGAACATGAACAACACGCTTTTCGATCTGTCCGGCCGGGTGGCCCTGGTCACCGGGGGGAGCAAAGGCATCGGCAAGGCGATCGCACGCATCTTTGCCGTAGCCGGAGCCGACGTGATGATCTGTAGCCGGCAGGAGGATCATCTTCGGGCCGCGGTGGCGGAGATCGGCGAGGACACAACTGTCCGCGTGGAGTACACCGTCGCCGACATGAGCCGGCGCCAGCACGTGCCGCGACTGGCCGGCGAGGCCGTCGACCGGCTGGGCAAGGTGGACATCCTGGTCAACAACGCCGGCTTCAACGTCCCCCAGGCGATCGACGAGATCCGGGATGAGACCTGGGACCGTCTGGTCCAGTTGAACTTGACCAGTTGCATGGCCTTGACCCGGGCGCTGGCGCCGGGGATGAAACAGCGGGGCTGGGGACGGGTGATCCACGTCTCGTCGATCATGGGTCTGGGAAGCACGGCCCAGCGGAGCGCCTATTCGGCGACCAAGTCCGCCCTGCTCGGTCTGGCCCGTGCCGGCGCACTCGACCTGGGCCCGTCTGGGATCACGGTCAATTGCATCGCCCCCGGGCCGATTGCCACGGAGATGCCGATGTCGATCCTCAGCGACCAACAGAAGGCGGCCTTCGCCGGCCGCACCGCCCTGAATCGCTGGGGCCGACCCGAGGAGATCGCCGGCCCTGCCCTGTTGTTGGCCAGCGAGGCGGGCAGCTACGTCACCGGTGCCGTGCTGGTCGTGGACGGCGGGGCGATGATCAAGGTGTTTTGACGAAGGCGGAAGGGGGAAGGGGGAAGGCGGAAGGCGGAAGGCGGATCGTTTATTGACACTCAGGAAAATAATGTCCCC
>CAZUAM010000631.1:0-4161 GCA_964618095.1 uncultured Planctomycetaceae bacterium
TCCGGGGGCCTCGCCGATTGCCCATCGAAGCCCGGTGAGCGAGCCGGGTCGCCGCCCTGCAAACCGTACCTCGCCGGCAATTCAGAGCTCTACAATAACCCGTGGCCGCAATCCGGCAAGACACCTTCAGCGTACCCGCAACCGCAGGGGCTGTCAAATGCGGTTGCCTCCATTTTTCGGCAGATTCTCCTCCTTACCCCTGGCGGAATTCGAAGACACCGCTTCTCGTTCCCCCGGAATTCGACCCGATCGTGGGAGGAAGACTGGAATCCGAGCGCCGGACGGCAGCACACCCCGCTCAGTTGCAGGCGCGGGCGGCTCAATGCCGTCGCAACCCGGCGGTTCAAAAGACTCTCCGCGGCGATGCAAAACCGCCAGCGAGATCCGCCGCAAAATCCGTCTTTAGCCCCAATACCGTTCAATCAAGTGCAATATCAAGGGGGATCAAGTGGCACCGGCGTCTCGCCGGTGAGACATAAGTGAAAGCACTGTCATAGGTTCCGTCACACCGGCGAGACGCCGGTGCCACTGTGCTAACGCCGGGTTCGCCCTTAATTGAACGGTATTGGGTTTAGGCTAGACTTCAGAGGTGCTTGGTCACCGGTGGCGTTTGGCGGATACGGGATTGAGCCGGGGCAGGGGACCGACAGTCTCCCTGGTGTTTATTCTCTTATTCGCGCATCCGCCGGTAAGCCGTATCATACGGCAAGTTCCGTGTGCCCCTCGCATGGGGTTTTTCGGCCACAAGATTACCCCCCCGGTGGGACTGACCGATGGCAACACGATTTGTGCGTGTCGACCTGTCCGACGAGGCCCGCGACTTCCGCCCCTTCGCACTTGAGCCCGGCGTGCCCATGCTGGATCGGTCCAACGCCAATGCCAAGATCCTCTTCCGCTGGCTGGGCGGCATGGTAGCCGAGCCCGAGTGGGAAGGAGATTCGGTCAATTTCTATGTCCAGGACGATCGCGGGGGGCGCTTGGAGGAGGTGGCCTGCCAGCCGGCCTCCGAGGCGGACCTGAACAGCCTGCTCCAACGTGACCTGGCCACCCTGAAGGATCGAATCGAAAAGGCCCAGCCGGAGACGGCCACCGAACGGGCCGTCAAGAAGATGCTCCGCCGCTCCTTCGCGCAGCTCATGGAGGAGCCGCAGCGGACCGACCTGGATTGCTACTTCTTCCGATACCGGGACGTTCAGGGTCGCTGGCGGCTGGTCTGGTGCTGGGGTTACCAGCGGCTCGACCAGGAGCCGGCCCCCGCGGTCGTCTGCACGCATTCCGAATGCAATCTGCTGTTCGTCCGCCGCCCGGGCCAGAGCCCCAAGTGCCCCAGTTGCGAGGTGGCGCCGGCGGCCGGGCCACGGAAGAAGATCTCTCGGAAAAAGGCGGCGCTGCTGGGACTCCTCCTCCTCTTGATCGCGGCCGTACTCCTCTATTGGCTGCTCCGCCCCAAAGGACTGATCGTTACGCCCGAAAAACTCGACATGGTGGTCGGAGAGATCACCGACCTCGAGATCGAACCGCCCAGCGACGCACCGGTCCGGATCACCAGCCCCGATCCGGCAGTGGTCGAGATTACCAAAGAGAACCGCCTGATTGCCCGAAGCCGGGGAGCCCTCGAAGTCGAGGTTGCCCGGGGCACCCAGCGCTGCACGGTACCGGTGACGGTCAGCGAAGCCGAGTTCCGGTCGATCGCCGTGGACCCGGCCCGCGTGGTGGTGGCCGTGGACGACTCGGTCCGCACGCGGGTGACGGCTCGGATCGCCGGCGACGAGTCGGATCGCGAGGTGGAAATCGCCCCCGACCTGCTTTCCTGCCGGCAACGGCCTTCGTCCCGCTATGCCGACTTCGACCTCGCATCGATGGAGGTGCGCGGCCTGATGCCGACCGAGACCAGTTCGCCCCAGACGTTGGCCTTCCTGTTCAAGAAGCATCGCGGTTCGGCGCCGGTGCGAGTCGTATTGGCCCCGTTCGAGCTGGCACTCGCGCCCCCCGGCCCGGTCGAGCTGCCGCTGGGGCAGCAGACGCGGCTTGAGGGCTGGGCGACCTACGAAGGCGGACGCCGAGTCCAGGTGTTGGCCGGCCGGCTGACGTTCGACAGCCAATCGACGCCCCAATCCGTCCCCGGCCTGGAGTTGCGCGGCAACAAGGTCGCGGCCTTGAAGCCCGGCGCCGGCCCGCTTGAAGTCTATGCCAGCTACTTCGACCGTCAGTCGCAGCCGGTGGAGTTCCGGTCGGTCGAGGCCGGGCCGGTGACGTTGCGGCTGGACGTGGACCGCACGCTGCGACTGGCCGGCGAAACCGGGTACGTCACCCTCTCGGGAACCGGCCCGGGCGGCGACGTCGATCTGGTACCCGATCTGGCCGAGTATCAGAGTTCAGACCCCAACGTCCTCAACATTGCCGACAAGACGGGCGCATTTCGAGCCGTGGCGCCGGGTGAAGTCACCGTCACGGGCAGTCACTTGGCATCCGCCGAGCCGGCTGAGTTGAAGCTTCGCGTCTACGACCCGGCCGAGGCCCGCCTGGTCTTCGAGCCCGGTTCGATCCGCCTGGCCGTGGACGAAGTCGCCCGGCTGCCGCTCTTCCTGGAGGTCGAGCACGACGGCAAGGTGGAACGTGCCCGGCTGGCCGGCCCGGGCGTGGGCTATTTGGTCTCGCAGCCCGACGCCATCGGTTGGTTCCCGCCGACGCTGGTGGGGATCCGACCGGCCAAGGAGGTCGAGCTTGTGGCCAGCTACTTCCCGGTCCTCAGCAGCACCGCCACCGCCCGGGTCGATGTCCTCCCCGCGATCGAGCCGGCGGAGATTCGGATTGTCCCGGCGGAAAGCACTTTGGCGCCGGGGCAGACGCGGCCGTTGACGGTGCAACAACGGCTACCCAAGGCACCCGCCGATCAGTGGAAAGAGATCCGTCCCGATGCTGTCGCCTGGACGGTTCCACCCGGGCTGCCCTGGACACCCGCCGTCGGCGGGCTGCGTCCCACCGTAACGGGACCGAAAAAGGCCACCGGCGAGTTTGAATTGCGGGCCACGTACCGCGGCAAGGAGGCGCTGGGGCTGATCAAGATGAAGGAAAAGGGGCCCGATCCGAACGATCCGAAGGCACGCGTGCTGCTGGTCCGCGAGCCGCCGGGAGAATACCTGCCGGTCGGCGCCGGGCAGCGTTACTCGATCGTGATCGAGAAGGAGGGCGCAGAAGAGCCAGCGGCCGGGATCCAGTGGCCGGAGGATTTCGAGAACGAATACGTCCGCTGGCAGGCACCCGTGCTCTTCGCCAAGAAGCCCGGCTACCAACAGTGGCTCCGGGCGGAAGTCGACGGCCGAGCGGTTCTGTTCCATACGTCCACGTACCAGCCGGGCCGGTTGGAGCAGGCGCCGGGCACCATCCGCAGGATGGTCGGCGACGACCTGCCCGTGGCCGTCCGAATCCTCACCGACCAGGATCAGCCGGTGCAGTTCCCCGTGGGCGCCGAGTTCGATGATTTCTACGTGGAGGCCGAGTACGCCGACGGCTTCACCCGCCTGGTGACCAAGAAGGCCACGCTGCGGACCCCGGAACCCCCGCAAAATGCAGTCCTGACCCCGAGCGAAGGACGGTTGGTGGGAATCCGCCCCGGCCGAACCACGATCTCGGCCGAATTCGAGGGCGTGCAGAGCGAAGAGCCGCTGGAAGCTGAGGTCACCGCCCAACTCGACGTCGACCGGCTCGCGATCGTTCCGGCGAAGATCACCCTCCTGCCCAGCGAATCCGTGGCCATGGACGTGGTGGGGTACAAGGGCGGAAGATCGGTGGGCATTATTACCGGTTTGGGGAACATCGTCTGGAATTCGAGCGACCCGCAGGTCGCCCGCGTCGAGGACCGTTACCTTACGGGTGTGAACCTCGGGCAAAGCTCGGTCACGGCCCAGCTCGGCGGAGTCGTCAGCCAGTCGGCCCCGGTCAGTGTCGTCAGCTCGATTACCGACGCCCTGCTGGCCGACAGCCGACTGATCCGCATCCGGGTCGGCCAGGGGATCCGGATCGGGACCGATCTGTCGATCGCTCGGGGTGAGATGGACATCAGCCGCCAGTGCACCGTCACGCCCGCCTTGCCCGGCGTGGTCCGATACGTCCCCGAAATCCATTCGCTCGTGGGTGTGGCCCCCGGGGCGTCGGCCGTGG
>CAZUAM010000632.1:0-4158 GCA_964618095.1 uncultured Planctomycetaceae bacterium
CCCCAACTCACCAAAACGCCATGAATTCACCCACAGATTCTGGCGAAGACCCGGAATGTCTACCCGGCCGATCAACTCCTTTTCTTGCCGTTACCGTTTGAGACATCGTCACTTGCGACTTGAATTGGACGGAGCCATTTGGTTTGGCCGGAGGTGCGGTTAGAATAGAGACGGGATTGTTCCCGTGGGAGCGCGAGATCGGTGAGCTGTAGAGATCGAATCCGCCAGGCGAAGATCCAGCGTGCGGCCGAAGGATACCTGGAACTTGGTATGCCCCGACACGCGCTGGAGATGCTTGCCCGGCTCGGCGATCCGACCGGCTTCGACGGCCACTCGCTTTACCTGTGGGGCGAAGCGTTGCGGGCGATGGAGCGTTACCAGGAGGCGTTGGTGCCGCTGATGCAGGCCTCCCAGCTTGCACCGGAGAACGCCCACGTCTGGTTCGCCTTGGGCTGGTGCTACAAGCGAACCGGCCAGATCAACCTGGCCATCCGCTCGCTGGAGCGGGTGCTCGCCGCCCAGCCGGCCGAGGCCCTGGTCCATTATAACCTTGCCTGCTATTGGAGCCTGGCCGGCGACAAGCATCGCGCCCTGGAGTACCTCTCGCAAGCGCTGGAGATCGACCCGAACTATTGCCGCCTGATCGACGACGAGCCGGACTTCAACCCCCTCCGCTCCGATCCCCAGTTCCAGGCACTCTGCGCAGAATCGGGGGCTGCGCCCTAGCGGCCCGTCAGCTCTGAGAGGCTATCCGAAAAGCCTCCCTCTCCCTCCGGGAGAGGGCCGGGGTGAGGGGCGATTGGCAAAGAAGCAGAAACTGGGCAGGCGACTTCCGGTCCAGGAACCCTCACCCTAACCCTCTCCCAGAGGGAGAGGGGACCTGCGACTGGGTCTTCTCGGACAGCCTCTGAGTTTCACCGGTGGCTGCCGGGGGCGCTTCGCCGCATCAAATTGCCCCGCCCTGCTACGCAGTGCGTGTCTCACATGCCGCAGCGCGGAGGATCCGCTACCCAGGCGACCAATCCCCCCGGATTGTGGAAAGGGACGTGCGCATATGCTATCTTAGGTAGCGTGTTCTGCTTCGCTTGGAGCCCGCCTGCAACCAAGTGGGAGCTTCAAGACAAGTGGGAAACGCCGGTGGGCTACTGTTTTCCCTGGAAGAGATTGCGCAGCCGACCGGACGGCCGGCCGACCCCGCACATATTCATCCGGAAAACCCCAAAAGTGAAGGTGGGCGTGGCATGTGCCATCCGCGACGACACCGGGCGCCGGGCGTACCGCTCGGGCTGTTGCTCTGGATCCTCGTCGGCGGCACACTGCCGGCCGAGGAGTACGTCGAACGAATCTCCTCCTTCGAAACGGGCACCGAGGCCAACGACTTCCTGTACGACGCCGGAGCCAAAGGTTGGGCCAAAGTGTCCAGCGAACAGGCCTCGGACGGGAAGGTCTCGCTGAAACTGGGCTTCTTCACGACCGAGGCAGAAATCTCTCGCGGCGGAGACGACGGCCTGCTGGCCGTCTTGGTCCGTTCGCTCACGCGCAGCCTGGGAATCGCCTCAGAGGAAGACGCCGATCCGGGTAAACTGGCCCAACTCGGATGCTCCCAAGACACGTTGCCTTTCGATTGGACGGGCGTCGACGCCGAGTTCACATTCCTGGCGGGCTCCGACACAAAGGGCGGCCGTGAGGTCATCATCGAGCTGATCGACATCTTTGCGCAAGACGACCCCCGCTTCATGCTCTATGCGGGCGATGCCCTTGATACCGGAGGGTTCGCCTCGCAGTGGGACCGCTGGTTCCAGGCGGTCGAACCCTTTGCCTCGGGCAGACCCGTCATGCAATCGACCGGCAATCACGAACTCGGCGGAGACCCAAAGCTGCACAACTGGCAGATCTACACCGCATTTCCCGACGACTCCGGAAACGCCGTCTACTACAGCTTCGACTACGGCCCGGTCCACTTCGTGTGCCTCGACACCGATTCGGGCCTCTACGACGACCAGCTCGCCTGGCTCGAAAAGGACCTGGCCGCCACGCCGAAACCCTGGAAGGTCGCCTATTTCCACCGCCCGGTCTTCTCCTCCGGCACCGTCCACGGCTCCAACCAAGAGTTCCGCGACCTGCTCGCACCAGTTTTCAGCAAGCATCACGTCAACCTGGTCCTCCGCGGCCACGACCACCTCTACGAACGGAGCAAGCCCATCGACGTCTTGAAGTCCAAGAGCGGACCGGTCGGTTCCTGCAAGGAAGGAACCTGCTACGTCATTTCCGGCGGCGCGGGCGCAGGACTCTACGACGCCAAGCCCGGAAACTGGTGGACGGCCGCCCTGAACACCACAAGCCACCACTTCTGCCGGTTCAAGGTCGCCGGGTCGAAATCGATGACCCTTCAGGCCGTGGACCGCCAGGGCAAGGTAATCGACAGCGTCACGCTCGAAAACTGACCGACGCCGATCGACCGCAAGTTCGGTCAGCGACCCGGTCTTGGCCGGTTACAACACGCTGGCAGACCCAGCAGACACGATATCGAGAAGGGAGAAAACAGCATGAAGTATCTGACGGTCGAACTCCTCTGCAACGCGATGGTGCTGCTCTGCGGGCACGATCAGGCCGGGGCGGCCGAAGCCGCACAATTCCGCGATCTCTTTAGCGGCAAGGACCTGTCGGGTTGGGTCAATGTGAATACCGACCAAGACACCTGGACGGTCCGCGACGGCCTGCTCGTCTGTAGCGGACACCCGATCGGCGTCCTGCGCACGGAGAAGCAGTACGAGAACTTCCTCCTGCACATCGAATGGAGGCACATGGAACCCGGTGGGAATTCGGGAGTGTTTGCCTGGAGCGAGGGAACCGTTCCCGCCGGCAAGCGGCTGCCCAAAGGACTCGAAATCCAGATGTTGGAGCTTGATTGGGTCAACCTGCACAAGCGGCAGGACGGCACCCTGCCGCCGGTCGCCTACGTGCACGGAGAACTCTTCGGCGCAGGCGGATTGAAGGCGACCCCGGACAATCCGCGCGGCAGCCGCAGCAAATCCATCGAGAACCGCTGCAAAGGCAAGGGCCAGTGGAACGTCTACGACGTGGTCTGCGTGGACGGGGTGGTCAAGCTGGCGGTCAACGGCAAGTTCGTCAACGGCGTCCGCCAGGCCTCGGTCAAGAAGGGCTATCTCTGCCTGGAGTCCGAGGGCGCCGAAATCCACTTCCGCAACATTCGAATCCTGGAGTTGCCCCCGGGCATCACCAACGCGGAGCAGACCGCCCCAGTTGTCGAAGATTAGCACGAAGCGTGCGCCGTGCACCGGGCGACACGTGCCGGGAAGGAATACGTGCGGCTTGGTCGCGGCTGCACCGCACCCGCAACGATCTGCGCCAGACGATCCTTTCCGCGAGACGGCCGGAGTTGTATCGAATCCTGGCTCCTGCGCGAGGCAACCAGTAGGCCCGCGCTTGCCGTCTTCCGGGGAGTGTGCTAATACTACAGCGCAGGGTGTTTTTGCGGATTTGGCATAACTTGCAGTGATTCAATAACTTAGGACGCGCGCGTGCGAAGTCCTTGCCACACCGTTTAGCGGGCGGGCTTGCCCGCCGTGGAATGCATTGAAAACTCCCGGTGATTTCACGGCGGGCAAGGTAAGCCCGCTAAACAGGAACGTTGCGAAACCCTGTGCTGTAGTGCTAACTTCGCGGCAGCTTGCCCTTGACCTTCTTTGACCCAAAACTGGCGGATCAAGCCGGGAGGGAACCATGGTCAGGACGTGGTGCAGGGCGGTTCTGTTGGGGCTTGCGGCCGGCACGCCCGCAACGGCGGCGGACGTTGTCTTCGAGAATCCCCGGTTTCGGGCGGTCCTGGGTGAGGACGCGGTTTGGGGTTTCCTCGTCGAGAAGAGGACCGGCCGCGATTACTGCGCCGCCGAGAAGCGGGTCTCCTTTGCCGCGGCACGCGTCGGCGGCAAGATGCACTACGCAGACCGGGCCGTGCTTGCCGGCGACCGGCTGACGATCGGCTT
Source organism: uncultured Planctomycetaceae bacterium (assembly GCA_964618095.1). Classification (GTDB taxonomy): domain Bacteria; phylum Planctomycetota; class Planctomycetia; order Pirellulales; family Thermoguttaceae; genus CAZUAM01. Next base: position 4,008 of record CAZUAM010000632.1, read on the forward strand.
CGACGGCTGCGACACGAGGCTCGTCTACGTGGTGCAGACGACGGACGACTGGATCGCATTTCGGCTGCTGGAGGTCTGCGGCACGCGGCCGAGCCACCTGACGCTCTTGCGCATCGGGGTGACGATCACCCGGCGGGCCGGTTCGCGGCTA
>CAZUAM010000633.1:0-642 GCA_964618095.1 uncultured Planctomycetaceae bacterium
GGGCTCACTGCGCTCGACCCCAGCCACCCCTCGCTCAAATTTGGAAGTACTGAATGTGGAGAAGGGTGCCGCCTCGCGGCCGACGGAGCAGCAGCCGATGAAGACCGCCGTATTCAGCAGCAAGTCGTACGATCGCCAGTTTCTGAGTGAGGCCAACCGGCGGGCGGGGCACGAGCTGGTCTTTTTCGATGCGCGGCTTACCGACCAGACCTGCACGCTGGCCGACGGCTTTCCGGCCGTTTGTGCGTTTGCCAACGACCAGCTCGACGCCCGGGTGTTGCTCGCGCTGTCGAAACGGGGAACGCGGCTGATTGCCCTGCGGTGTGCGGGCTTCAACAACGTCGATCTTCCCTCAGCCAAGGAGTTGGGCCTGACGGTCACGCGGGTTCCCGCCTATTCGCCCCGGGCAGTCGCCGAACATACGGTGGCGTTGATCCTGGCCCTGGGACGCAGGCTGCACAAGGCGTACAACCGCGTGCGTGAAGGCAACTTCGCCCTGGAGGGACTGCTGGGACTGGAGCTGGGCGGACGTACCGCCGCGGTCGTCGGGACGGGCAAGATCGGCACGATCGTGGCTGAGATCCTTGCGGGCTTCGGTTGCCGGCTGCTGGCGTATGACATCGCTCCGAATGCAAACTTGGA
>CAZUAM010000633.1:652-4143 GCA_964618095.1 uncultured Planctomycetaceae bacterium
ACGACCTTTCGGCACTGATTGCGAAAAAACGCCTGTCGCTCGACGAGCTGTTCGCCCAATCCGACGTGATCACTCTGCACTGTCCGCTGGTGCCGAATACGTTCCACCTGATCAACGACGAGGCCCTGGCAAAGATGAAGCCGGGGGTGGTGCTGATCAACACCAGCCGCGGCAAGCTGGTCGACACCGAGGCGGCAGTACGGGCGTTGAAGTCGGGCAAGATCGGCTCGCTGGGGTTGGACGTTTACGAGGAAGAGGCCGACCTGTTTTTCGAGGATCTATCCAACCGGGTGATCCAGGACGACGTGTTTTCGCGGATGCTGACCTTTCCGAACGTGATCATCACGGGCCACCAGGCCTTTTTTACGCAGAGGGCCATGGAGGCGATTGCCGAGGAGACGCTGGCGAACATCACGGCGTTCGAGCAGGGCCGGCCGCCGCCGGGGTTGATTACCGCCGAGATGGTGCGGGGATAGTGCCAGAAAGCCGCGACCGGTGGTGGCGCTTGGGGGAGCAGTCTCCCGTGATGGATGGATTGACCCCGCGTAGCTGCCCAGGTAGAATGGAGGTCGTCAAGACTGGTGTAAGGGGATGGACTCATGAACCCGCACATCGAAATCGATCCCCGCGTTTGCAATGGCAAGCCCGTGATCGCGGGCACGCGGATCCCCGTCACGGTGATCCTCGATCAATTGGCCGCCGGTTGCAGCCGAGAAGACCTCAAACGGAAGTATCCGGGCATCACCGATGAGCAGATTGCGGGGGTACTTCAGTACTGTCACTCCGTGATTGAACGCACGGAAATCGAGTTGCGAGCCCCTACCTGATGCGTGTACTTCGGCTGCTGCTCGATCAGATGATAGACGCCGACGTGGCCGCCGATCTTCGGGCAGCCGGCCACGACGTGTGCTGTGTCGGCGAACTTGGCATGAAGCGGGCCGATGACGCGGAGATCCTCCAACTTGCGATTCGAGAAAATCGCATCCTGGTCACTTTGGATGAGGATTTCGGCGATTGGGCGGTGCTGCCTTTGGACCGGCATCCGGGTGTGATTCGCCTCAAGGCTGTGCCTACGAGCACCGAGATGATCGAGTCGGTCCTTTTCCCCTTCCTCGAGGGTTATGGAGACCAGGAGTTCTCCGATCGCCTGGTAATCGTGCGTTCCACCGGGGTCCGATGGATCCGAACCGGCGGTGAAGGAACGCCAAGTTGATGTCCATTTGGCCCGACCGCCGGTCGCGGCTTTACGATTCAGCGGAGAATTGCAGCTTCAGGACGTAGGCTTCCCAGTCCTTCTTGAACTGGTCCATGTCGTCGCGGCCGAGGACGGCTTTCAGGGTGTTGTAGCCGGTGGGGTCTTTCTTGCGATTGGCGTAGAAGGCGTGATAGAACTTCCGCAGCAGGCCGTGCTCCTGGAGATAGTAGCAGAGGTACCGGGCCTGGGCGTAGTTGGTGCCCTGGTCCTTCTGATAGAACTGGTAGTCGGTCGTGGAGCAGAGGGTCTTGAAGGAGGGCACGCGCTTCTGGCGGATCGCCTGCTTCAGGCCGCGTTCCTCGCCTTGCTTAAACGGCCCCCACCCGCCGACCAGCCGCCAGTTGGTCAGGCCCACGATCCGGCCGTTGCGTTCGGCACTCTGTTCGTAGAGCGAGCCCAGCCCCTCGTTCAGCCAAGCGGGGCACTCGGGGAAGTTGGCGGCCACAAAGGGGTGGACGATCTCGTGGACCAGCGTGCCGCCACCGGTGCGGATGTCCATGATCAGGGCCCCTTCGGTGTGTGAGAAATACCCGTAGGGCGTGGTGGGCGTGTGGTTGAAGATGCTCTTGCAGTGTTTTCTGTAGCTGGCCGGGTCCTTGAACAGCCAGATGTCGAGGATTCGGGTGGGGTCCTTGGTGAAATATGCCTGCTTGAGCTTATCGACCGCCCACTTTACGGTTCCTTCCGCACGACGCCTGACCATTGCCGGCGACTGGTCGCCGATGACCACGAACGGAGGTTGGATCACGATGGTGAACCCCTTGGCGGGGACCTTCCTCTTGAGCTTCATCAGATGCTGGGCGTAGTCGGCATCGGTGAAGGTGGCGGCCGCCCTGCCCTGCCGGAGTCGGCCGGGCATAAGCCGCAGCCGGATGAGTGTCCACTGTTTGGGGTGGTACTTCAGCGGCCAGAGCTTCAGGAAGGTGGCCTTCTTCATGCGGCGATAGGCCCCGTCGGTTCGCGCCGCTTCGTGGTAGATCACCTCGTCCGAGGCGGCGCGGTAGCCGAGGATCAAGCGAAAGTGCTCGGAGGTGTTGGGCTCGTCACCGTAATGCATACAGACGATCGACGGGACGCCGGCCGTGAGGTCGGCGTGCAGGGCCTTCCACTGGGCCTCCAGGTGCTTGCCAGGGCCGGCGCCCGGGATCTTGTGCCAGACGGGACCGGTCTGGAAGCCGATGTTCCTAAGCGCGGCGGCCAGCTCCTGGGTGTTACATCCGCGGGCCTGGAGGGGGTCGAGGCCGGAGCGGTCGAAGACGTAGTCCTGGTCCACCGGCCGGCCGAGCTTTTGCAGGTACATCGCCGCGCAGGCCTCGCCGCAGAAGTCGGGCTTCTGGCGGACGTGGGGCACGTCTCGAATCAGGACGTCTTTATAAGCGACGGCCGGGCTCTTCTTTTCTTTGCGCTTGGCTGCGGCAGCAGGACGAGCGTCCGTTTTCTCCGTCGCCGCGCTGCGGACAACCGCGGCCAACGCAGCGGCGGCGGCCACCCCCAGGACTGCAAGCGTCAGTCGTCGATATCGCATGGTCGGGTCGCCTTGGTAGGACAAGCGTGCTGGCTTGCCCAAGCAAGCGGGGACGCCTGCTCTAGTTTGGCGGCGGCCGAAGGAAGCGTTAGGGGCACGCTCGGCGCGTACAAACCCCTTGTAGATCTGCCCCGCTACCGCTAAGACGCAGGCGGCGGAAAAAAGGTTCCGATTTCGGGCTGGGGCGTGTTATATTTCCGGATTCAAGGGAGCCTGAAGGGGTGGGCCGGGGTCAAATTGTTTGCCTGCCCGACCGGCAAGAGGTCGAGTTGTCCGCCGGCCTCAAGGTACCGTGTATAACACGTAAGTGCTTTTTGCTCAAGGAGTTGCTCGTTCCCACGCAGAGCGTGGGAACGAGCGTGTGCTGGACGGGTTCGACGAATGTTCACATGAACCGGCATGTTTCGGTCGTCCTGCCGTTGATGGATGACCTGCTGCCGGGCGGTGAGTACCTCGGGCGACGGGCCGGTGAAGCCGGAGCAGGTCCATTGGCGACCCATCGGAGTGGTGTATTCATGCCCACCTAATGGGCAGGCGAGCTGCACGCGGTGCATTTCTTCTCTCCGGACCGGGGCAAGTACGTCAGATACGCGCTGCGAAGTGTGCACGGTTCCGCCATCGCTGCAAACGGCCAAATAGCTGCGCAAAGACAAACACTAAGGGGCGGCCGAAGAATAAGTTGTGGGAGGCGACTCTGTCGGCGACTGCACA
>CAZUAM010000634.1:0-4140 GCA_964618095.1 uncultured Planctomycetaceae bacterium
CGAGCATCTATTGAAGGCCCGGGACGCGTACATCGCAAAGCGGATTGACGCAACGTTGAAGCCGGGTGAAACAGGCTTGGTCTTCTTGGGGGCTTCGCATCGGCTCGATGCGCTCTCGTCGACGGATATCCAGGTGAGCACACTCGGGGACGAGTCAAACGAAGCTGTAAGGCGGCCAGGGACCTAGCAAGGTCCACTGGTGCCCCGAGTCTCCGGCGATGGAAGCCCGCAGGCATTTCCTGAATAGCCCCAGGCGTTCTCGCTCAACGAGAAAGGCCAGCCGGACCAAGCCGGGCGGCGACGGCGTGAGCCTTTGCCAGTCGTGGTACGTACCCCCCAGTTCTCGCACAAGACGCTCCGCCGTCAAGCGAGCCTGTTCGCTGAGCGAATCCTGGCGTCGATAGTAATCGCGGCGCTCGTTCAAATAAGAGGTGAGGGGCGAAGTACGGAGTGAAGGGTTGGCCAGGGCGGCTGGGCATTTCGGCAGTGCTATCCGCAGGCCCATTTCGCAAGTACCGTCAAGACGATCCAGCCGCTGGAGTAGATCCCGGCGCCAAGTTTCCAACAGGGAGCGAATCTCCGCTTCGTCACACGGCACTATCTGGAATCGCGTCGGCAGCACACAGATCCGGCGATGGATGGCGTCCAGCACGGCGGCATGCTGCAGGGGCTCAGGGGGCCCCTGGGGCGCATCGATGACAGCGCCCGCCAGTTCGTCGGCAAAGACCCAACGCACGGCGACCTGCCCAACCCTGGACTGTTCGGCTACGCGCGGGAGGTCTCGGCTGCGGCTGATACCCAATGGATACAGTGACATGGAAACGGACTCTTCGGCCAGTCGGCTCACAGCTCCGGTGTTGGGCAGAAATGGTATGGTGGCGAGGGACCGGTCACTTCCAACAGCAGGCCTTTGCGGCGGACAGAGTCACGGACTCGTCCGACCGTGGCCAGCCAGGTTTTGACTTGGGCCGGAGGCAAGAGGAACGCCGCGTTGAAGACCATCTTTTCGGACCGGCCGGTCAAACTAGCGGGCAACAGACGGACCCGACAGCAGCCGTCGATCCCGGTTTTCAATTGGTGTTCCACGATCTGGATTTCCTCTTGGAGGCCAGCCTGCAATTCACGACGGCGTTGAAGCTGGGCCTTCTTGCGCTTCATGTATTCTGCTCCCGTGCCTGCTCTCGGCGCGTGGTCTAAGGGAGGCGAGCTTCCATGGCCGGTAGTCTCTTCGGCAGACTGCTTTTCCAGGTAGAGCTTAACGGTCCATTCCTGCCGATCGCCAAGCGTATGCAGGAAATCGGCGACGGTTTTCCGGCAACGTGCCGCCGCGGCCAGCAAGGAAGCCCGGGATCGAAAAATCGTTCCCAGCCTCAGGGCCAGCACGGGCGAACTCTTGGCGGCCTGGCGGACGATTTCGTCGTGTCGGACAGCCACCTGGTTCAACCAGCCGATGTCCTCGGCGGTTTCACCTTGAAGCTTCTGCACGTCGAACCGGTCCAATCCGACCCGGCTGGCCACCGCAGCTATGGGCCCATCACAAACCACTTCGACTTCGAATCGCGGGTCGACTCCCGGACCGATCTCCTGCACCGAGCAGCCGGGCCGAGCAAAGGCATACTGGTAGTAGTGTTGGTCACTCATGTTGAACGTGAGGCATTCGGGGAGCGATTTCCCGTATCGCTTCCTGGAAGTGTTCACGGCTGATTTCCAGGCCCGCAGTATCCGGCCGCTCGGGCGAAGCCTCGATCCGGGCCGCGATTGCTTCCATCATCGTACGATGACAGACGCCCTCGATCTCGGCGCCGCTAAAGCCGTCGGTTTGGTCGGCCAGCCACTCGACGGTTACATCCGGCGCAATCGGCCGATCCCGCAGATGGACCTGGAAGATTTTCGCTCGGGCAGCCTGGTCGGGCAGTGGAAGGTCTACTTGCAGGTCGAATCGGCCCGGACGCAATAGTGCCGGATCGAGCAGGTCACGACGGTTGGTGGCCGCCAGCACCAGGACGCCTTTGAGTTCTTCGATGCCGTCCAGTTCGGTCAGCATTTGGCTGAGGACCCGCGCGCCCACGCCGGAATCTTCACGACCGGCGCTGGCGCGAGTCGACGCCAGGGTATCGATTTCGTCGAAGAAAATGATGCAGGGCGCCGCCTGGCGCGCCTTGTGGAAGACTTCTCGCAGGCCTCGCTCCGACTCTCCCACGTACATCGACATCAGCTCGGGCCCCTTGATTGCGATGAAGTTCACTTCCGTCTCGGCGGCCAAAGCCTTGGCAATCAGTGTTTTCCCGCAGCCCGGCGGCCCCGACAGCAGGAGCCCTTTGGGTGGCTTCAGTCGGAAGGAATCGAACAGTCCGGCGTATTTCATGGGCCACTCGATCGCCTCGCGCAACCGCCGCTTGACGTGTTCCAACCCGCCGACGTCGTCCCAGCTTACGTCGGGGACCTCGACGAAAACCTCGCGGATGGCTGAGGGTTCGACTTCCCGAAGCGCGTCCTGGAAATTCTCCATGGAAACTTCCAGTTCCCTCAGCAGTTCGTAGGGAACGTGCTGTTGCGAGAAGTCGACCTGCGGCAAAATCCGTCGCAAGGCGATCATGCCCGCTTCGCGGCAGAGGGCCTCCAGGTCGGCGCCCACGAAACCGTGCGTGATGGCCGCCAAACGCGGCAGATCGACATCTTCCTCCGCCAGCGGCATTCCGCGGCTGTGGATCTCAAGAATCTCCTCGCGACCGTGCTGGTCGGGAATCGGGATGGAGATTTCACGGTCGAATCGCCCCGGTCGGCGCAGGGCGGGATCCAACATGTTGGGAAGATTGGTGGCCGCCAGCACGATCACATGCTGCCGTTGGGAAAGCCCGTCCATTAAAGCAAGAAGTTGTGCCACCACCCGCTTCTCGACGTCGCCGACCGCCCGGTCGCGCCGCGGAGCGATCGCGTCGATCTCGTCGAGGAAGACGATGCTCGGAGCGCGGTGGGTGGCCTCGTCGAAGATCTTGCGCAAGTGGGCCTCGCTTTCGCCGTAGAACTTGTGAATGATCTCCGGCCCGTTGACGGCGAAGAAATTCGCCTCCGTCTCGTGGGCCACCGCTCGGGCGATCAGCGTCTTGCCGCAACCGGGCGGGCCCAGCAGCAACACGCCCTTGGGAGCCTCGATGCCCAGGCGATCGAACAGTTCGGGGTACTTCAGCGGCAGCTCGACAATCTCACGAATCCGCTCCAATTGCCGTTTCAAGCCCCCGATGTCTTCATAGGAAAGCGCCGGTGCCGAAATTGCCGATTGGCCATCAGTCTTACGCGGTCTGCCGATTTTCAGGACGGTTTCGGAGGCGATCACTACCGGCCCTTCCGGGCTGGTGCCCTTGACTAGGAAATCGGCAAAGCGATTGCCGAACAACGTCGCCCGCACGCGGTTGCCGGAGACCACCGGCAGGCCGTCCAGCCTGCTGCCGATGTACTCCAGGTCGCGGTTGGAGGGTGTGTAGCCCTGGGGATCGAGGACCACCTCGACCGCCGGTTGGACGGCAGCCGGCCGGACCGCGGCTGACTCCCCCAGCCCCACCCCGGCGTTTTCGCGGACGATCCCGTCGATTTGAAGGCGCCCTTTGCCGCGATGCTCCTTGAAGGTGGGCAAGAGCTTGCAGACGGTCGCCTTTTGGCCCGCCACTTCCACCATGTCACCGACGTCGAGACCGAGGCGATGCATATCGGCCGGGTCGATGCGCGCCAAGCCGCGCCCCACATCCTTGCCGGTCGATTCGCTGACCTTCAGCGTGATTTCCCGAGCTACGGTGGAAGATTCTGACATGTCCGGCGTGCCCTTTCTCAAGAACGGATCGATCCCGTACTACCGCTTCAACCGGATCTGCAAAATGCCGTTCTTGCAGTCCCAGTGCATGTTTTCTTCGGAAAACCGCTCGGGAAGGGTGATTTCCTTGCGGTAGCTGGTCTTGCCGCGCTGGGCCGAGAGGTTGAGTCGGTCGTCCGCAAGTTCCAAGGTCACATTGTTCTTGTCGACGCCGGGCAGCTCTACCAGCACAAGCAAGTGGTCTTTCTCTTCATGGATATCGACCAGCGGTTCGCGGACGTCTTCTTCGGGAGGCTCTCCAGCGGTTCGCGGGCGGACATTGCCGAAGGGTTCGA
>CAZUAM010000635.1:0-4135 GCA_964618095.1 uncultured Planctomycetaceae bacterium
ACAGCACAATCCAAGTCGTCTTGGTCAACTCGGCCAGCCCCAGCACCAGCCCGGCCGCCACGGCGCGCCCCCACGTCGGCCGCTTGAGCCACCGCCAAAAGCAATAGGCCGCGGCCACGCCCATCGCGTTGGCCCCCGCGTCCGGCGTGATCAGTTGCCCATGGGCAATGACGTTCGGCGAGAAGCACCACAGCGTAAGCGCCAGGATTCCGGCCAGCTCACCGTACAGCTCATGGGCCCAGCGGAAGCAAACACACGCGCCCAGCAGACTCAATGGGATGCAGGTCCAGCGGGCCAGCGTGTGAAGCCAGAAAACCCGCTGGCCGTTGGCCTTTATGAAATCGCCTCGTATCGACCGTTCCGACCGGGCCCCCACACTGACGTCGTAACGGCTCCAATCGTTCTTGGCTCCGGCGAAAAGCACCGGCACGGTCGCTGCCATCCGGACCAGCGGTGGGTTGACACGATGCAAATCAAACGTCCCAAAGTGCCAATGGCTGATCCCCGCCACGAGATGCCCGGGCTCGTCCCATGTGGGGCTGTGGCGAGCGGCAGTGCAAGCGAGCAGACTCCCGTGGAGCAACAGAAGAACTGCCTCCAGCACACGGACCCCAATCCGACGAACTGGAGCTTGGCTCGTTATCATCGCAGGCCAGACACACAGATGCCCAAGGCCCGATGCCAGGATCCGCGCCGTACCGGCTTTGTTCGGGCCAGCGTTCTACAGTGCCGTGTAATCCTCATCCCCACCGCGCCCTTCCCACCGCCGCTCGAACCACAGACGAAGCGATGCGCCCGGCTGGACCTCCGAATTCCACGGCTTAGTGCCGTGTTCCCTCAGTGGCGCCAGGTCGCTCGGGAGTCACGTCGCGCAAGGGTTGCAGTAAGTATAGGTGTACGTGTCATGCGGCCCCCCGACATCCCATCCTTGAGAATCATTTTCACAGTACTTAACCCCGTTACAGCACACCTCCTGATCGCCCGCTCTATTCCATCTATGCATGTCCATAAGGTTATCGAGATTACCATACCCGGCACCTCTCGTATAGAACGGCTTGATAGCCCGGGGATATTCGTTCCGATAGGGCACTTTTAGATCTGCTAGGTGCCAGTGGTAATGCGTCAATTCATCGCAACCCTCGTAGCACTGCGGCGCCCCATACAGCATTGAGCCGCTCACGAGCAGCCCCCCAAAGGCTATCGCGGAAAGGATCCACGCCTTCCTCCAACGCAGAAACATCTCCAGATTTGAGGACAACATCGCTCCACCTCCTTCAATAGGAAAACGAATTCTCGGCGGGCGAACCCACGCCCGCTAACAACACTAATTGGGGCACAACGCTATCGCGCGCCCCTCCTGCACCACGTGTACACGGCCACTGCCAAGACAAGAGCGGCGATCCCGCCCAAGGAATACGGCCACCAAAAGTGCCCACGGCTCCGCTGCGCTAATGCCTGGCCTGATTCCGTTGTCACCATCTCCTCATAGGTAGCTTCGCCCCGAACTTCCTCCATGGTAATCATCCGCTTGCGCCCTCCTTGCCGGACGATGTAATACTCGCCGGTGTTCCGGTTGGTCACCCTTGTTCCAGGTGGGAATTCGAACCGGAACTCCGACCGCGGTATGTTACAGTTGATTTCGTACTTGATCACCTTCGCCACAGACTGACATAACATCCTGCCGGAACCGTAGTCCAGTGCGACGTATTCCCACTCTGACGGGACCCACCGGTGCAATGCATCCTCTGTGTAAGATACATCGAACTGCATCACGGGCCTCTTCTTCACGGCACGGACCACGCGCAAGACCACATAATCGCGCTGGGGATCGATCCAGTAGGATTCTGACCTGACGGCGGAACCCGACGGCTGGAGGATGAGACAGTCGCGACCAGCGGTTACACCGCGCTTGAGGCTTATCCGATAGCCGGCCGGATCAAACTTGCCCAGGTCAGGATGAAGCGGGCGATACGTCAGCACTACTGCCACAAGATGTGGGTTCCCGGAATCGAAGACTCGCTCCTCTTTGTTATTGACAAATCCGCGGGGAAAGAAGCGATCTTCCTTCTCCGCGGCATATCCGAAAAAGGTCTTGCTCACTTCGCCGTCAAACACGTTCAAATACCGTTTTGGCAAGAACTCCCCCTGATCAGGGGACCACCTCGGACCCCGTACCGAGTATCGCAGCATCCCCCCGTCGATGCTCATAGCTACACAAACTTCATGAATGACATCTGCTGGAGGAAACAACATCTCGCCTTCCTCAGAATTCCCCAGTTGGGTGTACGCGGCTGTGGTCCGGGAGTCGCTCCATTCGAGTCTCATCGTGCGCACACGAGCCTGCCGTACCCTCCAGGCGTCGACAATGTCCTGGACAGTCGGACTTGCCGGCACAAAGCTGGCGCCATAGGCGATATTCAGCCAGGTGAAGCCGAAAACCGCGAACGCTACCAGAGTCCTAGATATCAACAAGGTTGCCCTCATCTATCCGCCTCCCGACGCCCAGATCTTGACAGGGTCCCCAATCCATCTTCCCGCTTGCCCCTTTCGCCTATCGTGTTCCCGCAGATTTCGACGCCCTGCGCGGCTATTTCGGCAAACCGTGATAGCAGACCGAAACGGGAACCCGGTACGGCTCGCTGCCGCCCTCTTCTTGCACTATAAACTCCATTCCTCCCCGTTGGGTCCCGCCCTTGGCGACACGTTGCATCACGCGGAACACATGCGTCTTGGCGTCGACCCCCTCGATTCGCGCCACTTCGACCTGAGCCTCCTCGTTCTGCCTCACCTCAAGTACCCGAAACGGCCTACTTCTAGCAGCGATCGCAACCGTGCCGTCCAGGACCTCGCCCAGCTTTGCAGCCCCAAGCCACAGCATGGATGGGACCGCGTACACATCAGTTAGAACGTGCGCCGTGACCTCCACCTGGAACGGCGGCAATTCCCGCCCAGGTTGCCTGGCCCTCAGCAGCGGCTTAAGACTCACGTCAAACATGTGTTCACCCACCGACAAGTCGGCTCGAGGTAAGATTTCCACTCGGTATGACTGCGTGTCGTCCGCGATTTGTTCGACGTGCACCGTAGCCATCGATTCATCACACTCGGCCGTCAAGCCCGTGATGGGGATCAAGCAGTGGACATCTACAGCCCTCGACGGAAATGATGCGCCGACCACCAGGGCCTCGCCGAAATCCACCCGTGCAGGCGAGGTAACCAACGGGTAGCGACGCACGTAGCCGTGCAACTTCCACCGGGTCTGCCCGGGCAGACTGCTCTTTGTGACGGGAACGAGGCCCACATCGAAATCCCGGACGCACAGAGATGCTTTCTGGCGATTCTTTGCGTTAAGATTCAACATCAACTTCACCGGCACGGTCTCGCCGGGGGGCACAACAAGCGATTCGGGCTCCACCGAAAGGCAACCACAGGACGTCTTGAACTCCAACACCTCGACGGGTTCATTCGAGGCGTTGCGAATCGGGAGCGTCCACGGAAAGCTTCGCTGGTCCCACACTTCGCCGAAATCGAGGGCACTCGCGGCGATTTCTAATGCAGGCCGTGCACGCCCCTCGGAAATCCGCCGAGACAGGAAATAAACGCCTACCGTCGTGCCCAGACCGATTGCCAGCAGAGAGAGAACGACCCGGCTAAGTGTCGTCGACGCGCTATTGGCGACCTCGCTGTTCATCATTCGAACGTCCTCTGCAAAGGCCGGATCGCCACTGCGGCCCCGGTCGCGCTGCCAGGCACAGCGGTCTCCGTCCGCTCCTCGCCACGGTGCACGGCCAGCACGGTGCCCCCGTGGAGTCGAACTTCGACGGGTGTTTCAATGAACCACTTCCTCACGGCTTTCAATCGCCCCCAACCAGGGCAAACGGACTTCCCAAGAAAGCCCTCCTGTTCCTCCCCGTACGGCGGGACCTCAATCAGTGCGACCGCCGATCCATCCTTCTGATCCAACGGCATATCACGCCCGGCGCCGGTGTACTCTCCAATGACTCTCTGGCAGTTCGGGCAATCTTGACGGACAAATACAACCATCCAGTGCCCTTCAGTCAGGCCGTCACCGATGTCGATATGTTTGGGTCTTCGCCAGAATCTGTGGGTGAATTCATGGCGTTTTGGTGAGTTGGGG
>CAZUAM010000636.1:0-4129 GCA_964618095.1 uncultured Planctomycetaceae bacterium
AGAACTCGTAGCGGACGCGGTAGGTGATCGTGGCCTCGGCGTCCTTGTCGAGCTTGACCGGGAAGACGATCGTGCGGCTGTCGAGCTGCTTGAAGTCGTGACTGGCGTTGAGCACCTTCCAGCCCTTCCAGCGGTAGAGCTTCTCCAGGACCTTGACCGTGACCGCTTCCTCCTTGTGGTTGCGGAGCTTGATCTCGAAGGCCTCCTCGAAGATCCGCTTGGTGATCTGCTCGAAATCGGTCTGCTTCCGCTCGCCCACGATGTCGAAGGCGTCGCCGATGTAGAGGGTCACCTTTTCGTCGCGGGCCGTGTGGTCGATGGTGTCCTCGCCGATCAGCTCCAGCGACTTGTCGCTGTCGGCCTTGTACACCCGGCACTTGCCCGCCGGCAGGGCGATCCCCAGGTTCCCCGCGGCCCGGTTCTCGAACTCCACCAGCACCTGGACCTTCTTGTTCTCGTCCCGGCCCCAGTTGCGGTCCCAGTTCGACGTGTGCCGGTGCCACTGGACCTTGGCCCCGTCGTAGAGATAGGTCTTCTTCACCGGCACCTTCTCGGCAGTGATCAGCTCGATCTGCTTGACCTGGTTGTGGTTTACGGTGGTCTTCTCGGGCAGCTTGTACATCCGGTACTCGCCGAAGGCCCGGCTGGGATCGGGGCCCTTTTCGGTGCTGGGGGCCAGTTGGGTCATCTGCTTGTAGTACTGCTGTCCCCAGCCCCACTGCATGCGGGCCGGATCGTGCCGGGGTATGCCGGCCAGGAGCTTCACGGCGGCGTCGGCGTACTTCGTGCCGGTGTTGTTCCGCACGGTCACCCAGCCGCTGAGGTCGATCGCCGTGTCGTCCTCGCCCAGCACGATGTTGTAGTCCGCCCGCCAGCGGATCGAGTTGGCGATGTAGGAGACCTCGACCAGGTGCTTGCCCGGCTTTTCCGCCAGGATTTCCCAGACCAGCGTGGGCCGCGTCAAGAGTCCGCCGGGGAGCTGGCTGAACTGGATCCGCTTGATGTTCTCGCCCCGCTCGACCATGAAGATCGGCCCGGTCTTGCGGTCCTTGCTCAGCACCAACTGGCGGTTGTCGTGGCTCATCAGGATGCCCTCGTACTGACGCCCGTCGGCCGTGTAGACGATGATCGAACGGTCGATGTACTTCTGGAGCAGCTTGTTGGCATCGACCAGGTCGAACTCGTAGTTCTGCTCGCTCACCGTGGCGGTGGGGTCCGTGAGCGAGCGGAAATGGACGCTGGTGGCGTCGATCGTGGCGGCCACGTCGCGGAACCGCACCACGCTGAGCCCCTTGCGAAGCTCCTGGGCGAGCACCCGGCGGTCCTTGACCAGGGCGAAGTTGTCGTAGATCGTCAGGTGCACGCCCGGCCGGGGTTTTTGGGCCCGGGCGGGCGAAGTGAAGAGGGTCGTCAAGAGTGCGACGGTTAACAGGCGTGTAGTGAGTTTCATCGGTTTGTCCTTTCAGTCGGGGGAATGCAGGCTGCGTGGCCGCCGGAAAGCCGCTTGCGGCTTAGCAGTGGCAAACTTTCCTACGGTGCGATTCACGCACCCTACCAGGTATACTCCACTGTGTAGGTGAGCACGGTCTGGCCGTTGGCCGGAACTTCCAGCCTGTAGTCCAACGTGCGGAAATCCTTCTTCTTGTATTTGTGGCTGGACGCGAGGATCACCCAGTTGCGGTTGCCGTCCAGCGGCTCCTCGAGGGTGATCTGGACGGCCTGATCCTTGTGGTTTCGCAGGGTGATCCTCCAGTCCTGCTGGTTCCAGTCTCGGCCCGCTTCTGTTCGATTGGCCGTCCGGGTCCGCTCGGCCGCCAGGTCGAAGGCGTAGCCGATCCGGATCCTCACCGGCTCGTCCTTGGGGGTGTGGTCGATCTGGTCCTGGCCGACGAACTCGGCCTGGGTGTCTGCGTCTCGCTGATAGACCCGAAACGGGCCCTTGGGCAGGGGGATGCCCAGCCCCGGGCAGGTCTTCTTGGAGTTCTTGAACTGGAGTATCGTCGCCACGCGGTTGCCGAAGCCGGGCTGGTACAGATACACCTTGGTGACCGGGATCTTCTGGACGGAAAGCAGCTCGATCTGCTTGGTCTGGGCATTGGCCAGCGTGGTCCGCCGTCCCAGCGTGTAGAGGTGATATTCGGCGAAGCTCTTCTCTTCAAAGGCTGCCTCGCCGCGGGCGCGCCGGGCTAGCGAAGCGTCTTTATCCCGTCTTGTTTCCGCCACCAGATGCACGTCGCCGGCCATCAGCTTCAGCCCGGCGTCCTTAAAGGTCGTGCCGGTTTGATTGTTGATCGTGACCCAGCCGGCCACGTCCAGGGTCTTTTCGTCGGCCGAGGCGACCGCCCGATAGTCCACCCGCCAATCGATCCTCGTGGCCCCGTAGGCGATCTTGACCAGGTGCTCGCCGGGCTTCTCGGCCCGGACCTTCCAGACCAGGGTGGGCCGCAGCAGCAGTCCCTCGGGCAGGCTGGAGAAGCGGATGTCCTTGACGTTGTTCCGCCGGGGGATCAACTGGATGCCGCGCGAGTTGGAGAGCACCAACTGCGAGTCGTCGCTGGAAAGCAGTGTTCCTTCGGTGAGGCTGCCGTCGCGGCCCACGATGCTGATCTCGCGGTCGATATATTTCTCCAGCAGCTTGCCGGCACTGACCAGGTCGAACTCGTAGTTCTGTTCCAGGACCTTGGCCCCGGTGGGCCGCAGCGCGGTGAACTGGACCGACTCGGGCACGATCGTGGCGGCCACCTCGGGGAACTTCACCAGGCCGGCCCCCTGGCCAAGCTCGATCAGCCGCCGCTGCTTGACGACGGCGAAGTTCTGGTTGTAGACCGTCAGGCTGAGGCCCGGCCCCAATTCGGCCTCGTCCTGGGCGACGGCCGTGCAGGGGAGGCACGTTGTCAGCAAGAGCAGTTCGACGAGTATGGTGCACTTCATTACTGGATCCTTTGTGCCGATTCGCGGTTTAGCCCCGTAGGGTGTGTGCTTGCACGCACGCGCAACGCTGCGCCACATCGGCCAACTTGACATGGAGCGCCGACGGCGCGGGCCGGCAAGCACCTCCAGTGGATGGTTGGGGATCATTTTTTCTTGGCATCGCGCGTTCGGGCCGCCTTCTGCTTCGCTTTGTGCTCAGCAATGAATTCGCCAATGGCCCTGACGGTCGAATCGTCTTTGTGTTTCTGGCGATAAGAGTCGGGAAACGCTGCACCGACTTTCACGTTCAGGGGGACATCGAGTTTTTCCAGCTCGACGGCGCGATTGCCGACGTAAAGGGTCAGCCTCGGCGGACGTGCGGCTAGAGGCTTGCGGTATCGATGACCACCGAACTTGCGAACACCCGGCTCCACTTCCGGAAGACGCTGGAACCACTGGTTAATGAGCATCTGGCTCCCTATGGAAAACACGGCCCCGATCCCGTTCCCCCTGGGGAGAACGGTACTCCAAGCCAGCCTCCCGGGCTCTTTCTGCGGGTCCAGCCGAATTTGAACGACCTCCGCCTTCGTTCTAGCGAGCTTCCGAATGATGCGTTGCACGTCATCGATTCCACGAACCTTCATCTCATAGTGATCTATATCATTGGGCAATTCCGTAAAGCAAGGCTTCCAACCGTTCGCCCGCACCGGATCGTTGACAAGTTCCGCCACGCCTTCCGGCCAGTCGTCGCGGGCGGCACACGGCTTTTTCTCCCGGGCTACCTGGCACGTGAACGAGCCCGCAAACACCTGCGGCTGAACAAGAAGGAAAGCACACAGGGACAGCACAGCAGACGACATCGGCTTGACGTTCATGATAGGTTTCCTCTCCTCTGTGAAGGTAATTGGGGAACTCCCTGGGGGTTAGGGAACGGTTCAGTCTGAAGATTGTCCTCTCATTGATGGATCGGTTCAAAATGTGTCGAGCCTTCCGAAATGGAAACGCACCGCTGTTTACCAGTCGTAATCCACCGTGTAGGTGATCGTCTTCTCTGAATCCGGCTGTACCTCAACGTCGAAATGAACGGTCCTCGAATCGTGCTTGAGAAACTCGTCGCTCGATCGGATGATCGTCCAGCTCTTGGCCTCCCGCATCTCGGTGGCCCCGCGCAGAAGCCCGTTGGGCAGCTTCTCGTATCTCCAGAACCCCTGCCGCTCCG
>CAZUAM010000637.1:0-4127 GCA_964618095.1 uncultured Planctomycetaceae bacterium
TCGAGCAGGAATTCACCCTCAGCCTGATGCAAACCGAGGAAGAGACACTCGACCTGATTGAGGGCTCCCTGGAACGGATCGAGGAAGGCACCTATGGCCAGTGCGAAGAGTGCGGCGTGAAGATCCCCAAGACCCGGCTGAACGCCATCCCCTACGCCAGCCTGTGCGTCAAGTGTGCCACCCAACGGGAACAAGGCTTTTGAGCGTCATGCGTGCCTGGTGACGGGAATACCGCTGCTGAGCGTCGACTCCGTCTTACTACAGCAACAGGCCACTCACAAGCAACCGCCATGAAGGCAGTTCCCGTCAACCGCTACATCGTCTTCTTCTCCATCGCCATCGCCGGTTGCACCCTCGACCTGGCTACCAAGAGCTGGATCTTCAACCGTCCCGGCATGTCCGACCAGCACATCGAATGGGTCTGGAAGGGCATCGCCGGCTTCAGGACCGACGTCAACCCCGGTGCGCTGTTCGGCATGGGCAAGGGCTTGACGCCGGTGTTTGCCGCTCTGTCGGTCGCTGCCGGGCTGGGCATCCTCGTCTGGCTCTTTTACGCCGGCGCCGCACACGACCGCCTGCTGACCGCCGCGCTGGGCTGCGTGATGGCCGGCATCCTGGGCAACCTCTACGACCGGCTGGGACTGCACGGCCTGGTATGGAACAACACCAACCAGTACCACAAGGCGGGCGAGCCCGCCCGAGCCGTCCGCGACTGGATCGTGGTGATGATCGGAAAGTATGAATGGCCCGCCTTCAACATCGCCGACGGCCTCCTGGTCTGCGGCGCCGCCCTGCTGGTCTGGCACGCCTTCGGGGCCAAGCCGAAAGGCGGAACGGGGAAGCCCGAAGGCGGAAGGCGGAAGGCGGAAGGCGGAGAGCCGCCGGCGGAAGTCTAGCGGCCGGCGACCGTTTAGCCGCGGCCGGCAACCGTTTAGCGGCGGCCGGCACGGCCGCCCAAGACGCGGAACGCCCACGTCTCCCGCCCTTGCAGTTTCTCCGCCAGTAAGCTAAATTGTATACTTTTTGGGGCTCCAGAGGTGAGTTGACCAGTAGGTGCCACTGGCTGCCTGCCAGCCCGCACCGGGTAGGGTTGGGCAAACCGCCCGCGGCGCCCGTCATTTCAGCTCCGTTGACCCACCGGCGCCGCCACGGCCCGCCGCGATCGCCCCCCAACTCCCACGCCGGGGCCGATCCGAGGACTGTCGAACCGGGCACCGGGGGAATGTTGTCCTGCCGCCCGAGCCGGCGACTTCCTCGCAGATGCGGAACACCCCCGAGGAATCCGTGCCGCCTGCGTGTTTTTTTTGATCTGTTCAAGCCGTTCTGCCGTGCAAACACTCCGCCATCTTTACGACTGGTTGCCAAAACGCCTTGCTGGTCGCAGGATTCCGGCCGTCCCCTTGACCATTCTGTTGGCCTGCCTGATTGGTGTCCTGGCCGGATGTGGGGCGGTGCTGTTCACGTCTCTGATCAACCTGGTGACAACGTGGACGGTGGAACCGATCGTCGGGCGGGGTATCACTTCCGGCAACGGGCTGTGGCTGGTCGGCCTGCTGGTCGTTCCGGCCGGCGGGCTGCTGCTGGTCTCCTGGTTCACCCGGCGTTTTGCCCCCGAGGCCCAGGGACACGGCGTCCCGGAGGTGATCATGGCCGTAGACCGGCACGACGGGGTAATCCGTCCCCGGGTCTCGCTGGTGAAGATCCTGGCCAGCGGGGTGTGCATCGGGACCGGCGGCTCGATCGGCCGGGAAGGGCCGATCGTCCAGATCGGTTCCTCGCTGGGAAGCATGGCCGGCCAATGGTTCCGGCTTTCGCCCCGATACATCAAGGTGCTGGTCGGGGCGGGGGCCGCCGCGGGGATCAGTGCCACCTTCAACGCCCCGCTGGCCGGCGTGCTCTTCGCCAGCGAGATCATCCTCGGCAGCTTCGCCGTCGAGACCCTCACCCCCATCGTGGTCGCCAGCGTGTTGGCCGACGTGGTCAAGGCCCAGTTTGGCGAGCACGGCTGGCAGCCGGCGTTCCAGGACCTGCACTACAGTTACGAAGGGGCCTGGGGGCAGTTGCCTTTCTACGTCCTGCTGGGGCTGCTCTGTGGGCTGGCGGCGGTGCTGTTTACCAAGCTGCTCTACGCCGTCGAGGACGCCGGAGAGCGTTGGCTGCCGAAATGGTGGCTGCGGGCGTTGATCTTTGGCGGTTTGGTGGGCGTGGCCGGCGTAGTCTACGCGATACCGCTGATCGGCTCGGATGCCGCCAAGCAAGATCTCGCCGAGCACGGACCGCCCTCGCCGCCGCTGTTCGGCGTGGGATACGACTTCGTGGATCCCGCCCTCCGGCTGGAAAACGCAGACAAGCCCAGCAGCCTGAACGAGGGCGAAAAAGGTGCGGACAAGATCGTGCGGCTGGATCACGCGGCCATGTGGGCCCAACTCTGGTGGCTGTTGCCCCTGGCACTGCTGAAGCCCCTGATGACCAGCCTCACGCTGGGCGGTGGCGGCTCCGGCGGGATCTTCGCGCCTTCCCTGTTCCTGGGCGCCGGGCTGGGAGCGTCCTTCGGCCTGGTCTGCAACTTGCTGCTCGGCCCGGTGGCCCCGCAGCTATGCGCCAATCCGGGCTTGTACGCCATCGTGGGGATGGGGGCCGTGGTGGCCGGCACCACCCACGGTACCCTCACCGCCATCCTGATCGTCTACGAGATGACCGGCGACTACCGCATTATCCTGCCGATTATGATCGCCGCCGGATTGGCCAGCGTCGTCGCCCGCTTCATCGATCCCGAAAGCATCTACCTGAAGAAGCTCAGCCGCCGCGAAGAATCGATGGCCCGCGGACACGACGTCCGCCGCCTGGAGCACGTCATGGTCCGCGACGTGATGATTCGCCATTTCCCCACCGTCCGCCACAAAGACAACCTCACCGAAATCGTCCGCGTCGCCCGCGAGAACCCCCACATCGAAAGCCTTCCGGTCACCAACGAGGAGGGGCAGTTGGTCGGCATCATTCGCCCGGGCGACCTCCAGCGGGCGCTCGACACCGATGTCTCGCCCTATCTGGTAAACGCCGGAGACATCTCCATGATGTTGCCCATCTCCGTGCCGACCAACGCCAACCTGCTCGAGGCGCTGCGCGATTTCGGCGCCTCCGACATCGAAACCCTGCCCGTGGAATCCAGGGTGGGCGACTCGCGCCGCGTGGTGGGGCTTCTGCTCCGCTCCGACGTGATGCGCCGCTACCGCGAAGAGATGCTCCGCCGGCGCTAGCGGTTCGTCAATCTCGCTTCGACCGGTTTGTCAATAGCCGGCACGCAACGCCTGCCGGGGAAAACCGCGGGGCGTTGCCCTTCGGCTATCAGCTCTGAGAGACTTCAAGGCGACGGGAAACTTGCCGAAGCACGGCTGGCCAACCGCTACCCTCCTTCCCATGTCCACCGCTGTCCGCTACCCTGGGAGCATGAACCCACCTGCACCAGAAACCGCCGGGCGGCTGGAGTTGGCCATCGAGGCGGCACGGGAGGCCAGCCGGATCACGCTGAAATACTTCCGCCGGGATGATCTCGAGGTCCAGCGCAAAGCAGACGACTCGCCGGTCACGGTGGCCGATCGGCAGGCCGAAGAGCACCTCCGACGCCGCATCGCCGAGGCCTTTCCCGAGGACGCCATCCTGGGCGAGGAGCTGCCCGAGCGGCCCGGCTCCAGCGGATTCCGCTGGATCCTCGACCCCATCGACGGCACCAAGTCGTTCATCCACGGCGTCCCGCTGTACGGGACCCTGGTGGGCGTCGAACACGCCGGACAACCGGTCCTGGGCCTGATCCTCATCCCGGCGCTCGACGAGTGCGTCTACGCCGCCACCGGGCAGGGGGCCTGGTACGTCGCCGGCGACCGGCTGCCCCGGCCGGCCAAGGTCTCCGATTGCCCCACGCTGGGCGAAGGGCTCTTCCTGACCAGCGAGGTCTCCAACTTCAGCCAGATCGGCCGCCGCGACCTCTACGAGCGCCTCGAGGACGCTGCCCGCCTGAGCCGCTCCTGGGGCGACTGCTACGGCTACCTGATGGTGGCCACCGGCCGGGCCGAGCTGATGGTCGATCCGGTGGCCGCCCTCTGGGACCTGGCCGCCTTGCTGCCAGTGAT
>CAZUAM010000638.1:0-4124 GCA_964618095.1 uncultured Planctomycetaceae bacterium
TGTGATCCCCCTCTGCGACGTTGATCTCGGCGTCGCCGGCGGAAGTCTCGAGCGTCACGGTGGCCGCTCCGGCGATCTCGTAGGTGTAATCGGCGTTGTCGAAATTGATCGTGCCCACCGTCACCGGCGAATCGACCGTCACGGTGCTGGCGCCGGTAATGTTCCCCAGAAAGTTCGCCTCCGCGTCCACGGCGTTCGGGACGGAGTAGTCTGTCCAGTTCGCACGGACGTTATATGATCCGCCCCCGGCAAGCGCCCACTGCGAGGAAACGTCGAGATATCCCATGTTGGCTGTGACCTTGTAGGTGTTCCACGTGCCGCCGTCAGAAGCGGGATAGGTGTCGATCACCCGCAGCTCCCAAGTACCCACGGGGTCCTCGCCCCAGAAGGCGTTGGAGACAAACGTCCAGACGATCTCATCATAGATATCGGAAGCGTTTCGGGTCATCAGCCGGCTGCTTGTGCCGTCGGGCGACGTGAGGTAGGCCTCCACTTGGCCGCTAAACTCGTGCGCAATGTTCAGGTAGACCTCGACGTCCTCTAGGGCCCCGGGGCTATTGAAAACGAATGTCCTGGTAAGCTCGCTTGGGGTCTTAGGGCCGCCAAAGTCCGCACCCACCTGAACAGGATCGGTGCCTTGCGCATCCGGCTCGCTCAACCCCTGCAGCAGCGCGGCGAGGCCCGTGAAGGCGTCGGCGTCGATCAGGCCGAAGCCGTAGTTGTTGTTGAAATGGAACCCGGCGGCGTTGGTCAGCCAGCCGCCCATGGGATCGGCGTCGCCGGGGTCAACCATCGCGGCAGTCCTGGCCAGCAGGTGCTTGGCCGCCCGCACGTCCATCTCGGCGTACACCTGCTTTCCCAGGGCGATGATCCCGGCCACCAACGGCGCGGCCGCGGACGTTTGGCCGAAAAAAGGCGTGTAGTCGAGGTAGTCCTGAGGAGGATCGGGCGGCGGAAAGCCGTTGTAGCCGTAGCCGGCTAACCGGTCGGTGGTGGTCACGCCAAAGCCGGCCGCGCCGCTCGATGGTGCGGTGACGAACACGTTCGCGCCCCAGTTGCTGTAATAGGCGAACGTGCCGTCCTCGGCCAAGGCCGCCACCGTAATTGACTCCGAAGCACCCTGCAGGCGCTTCTTGTTCACGTCACCATCGACGGCATATTGTCCATTCCAGTAACCATGGAACTGGCGGTCATTGCCGGCGGAGAATACATGCATCGTGCCGGCGCCGGCCGACTCCACCAAGGCGCCGAATTGGTTGATGTTAGGAGTATACGGCCGGGGCGTGCTGTAACTGTGGTTCTTGATCTTGATGTTCGTATTGTCCGCGCTGGAATGATGGAGGGTGGCGTTGACGAACATGGCGTCGGTCTGGTTGGGAAAGTCGATCCGCAGACCGGCCAAGCCGGCATAGGGCGCGGCCCCGGTCACACCGATTGCCGGTTCATTGCGACCCCTTGCCGCAGCCACGCCCGCGACCGCGGTCCCGTGCACGTCACTGGTGTAGACCGGGCTCGTGTCCCACTCCTCTCCGACGTCGTCGCCGAAGTCCCGACTGTCGTTCTGCACGAAGTTCGGGCCCAGGTCCGGGTGCGCCCACTGCAAACTGTCATCCACGATCCCGATGATCACCCCTACGCCGGTCAGCTCCCGAGCCCACGCCCCGGCAAGATTTGCATCCGGTCCACCGCCGGGCGTCTGGTTCTCCAGGGTCCACTGGCCAGCGAATCCTGCCGGGCTATTGTAGGGAAAGTATGGGTCATTCGGGGAGAAGTCCGGGATGTTCCCCCAGGGGCTAAACCCTTTCAAATAGTTGGGCGGTGCGATCCGCTCGATGGGGATCGCAGCTATTTGCTCCACGTCCTCGGGAGCAATGGGGTCGAACGGACTTTGGGGCCGCCGACCGCCGGTGAACAACACCACACAAGCCAACGCGACTGCAATCTTCCACTTGCTCATTTCCATTCCCTCCCATAAAGGTGAAAGGACGGTTCAACCGGCAACGTAGAGCACACGCTTGGTCAGTCAGGCCCTTATCACTCAAGCTGTAGCGAGTGAGTGACAGGAAAGCACGACGCCGAGCCCGAGCCTGTGCCCATAGCACCACTACAGACGGCGCGAAGTCACGCAGAGGACACCCGTGTCAGCAGAACACTCGGCAACACTCCCGAGAGATCCGGTCTGGTGGACAAGAGAATCAAGAACGCAAAAGCAGCGACCGAGCGGTTGCCTGTTCGCTCCTTGCTCTGCGTCCCTCGGTGCGCTCTGCGGTACTTTGTCTGCCCTTCTCCGGAAATCATTCCGCCCTAGCTATCTCTGACTACTTGGGGTACGTCCCTGGGCACCCCTACGCGATGCCGCCCGGCCCATTCACCACCGGCGGCGTTTTCGCCACGCGCACGCCGCGAAGCACAGCCCGGCGCTGATCAACGGCACCAAGGTTCCCGGCTCCGGAACGCCAACGCCAGGGTTGAACGGTTCGGTCCCCACGCTGCCGTGGCCAGACGACGGGTCGTTTGCGCCGAAGTCCGGGATGTTGTCCCAGGGCGTAAGGCCTAGGGGCAAAGAATACGGGGGTGGTTCTATGATGTAGATAGGGGGGATCCAAGGTCTTTCGGGGTCGTAAGGAAAACCGTGCGGGATGAGCTCGCGGGGCCAAAAGTTCGGGAAGTTCTCCCGCGGCGTAAGCCCTTCCGGGAAGGGAAATGGTGGAGGCGCTCCGCCGAGCCACCACTCGTAGCTGTTCAATCCGGGATCCCACCACGACCAGTCCCTTCCGACATCCAACCACCAGTACCACGTGCCGTATGCGGGCAAATACGTGTGTCGGGTATCAGGTCTTCCGTCCCCGTCGGGGCTGTCGCAGTCAAAGTACGTGTCGTCGGGCGAAAAGTAGGGGATCGTGTCGCCGGGCTGATACCACTCGGGGAAATAATCGGCGGGTGCGTAGGACTCAATGGGAATCGAAGCTCTTTGCTCCTCGTCCGAGGCAGCAATCGCTCGCCGAGCGCCCGTGAACAAAACCACACAAACTAACGCGACTGCGATCTTGTGCTTCTTCATTTCGTGTACCCCGTGCAGACGAGAAAGGATAGTCTGACCGCCCACGCTGACCGCATTATGCATATTCCCGTACATCTGTCAATAATCTCTGCACCTAATAATCCGGCTAGGGACACCCCGTTGAGGTACTTCAGCAGTCCATGGGAGCGTACCGCCGGATGCGAGGACTGGCGATAACACGTTCTGCAATCACAGTTTACAGCGATGGCCATGGCCCGGATGAACGATTCGCCCGGGCCGAAATATTCTGCAAAAAAAACTTTCGGCGGGGCCCGAAAACGTAGCCATTTCAGCCCCAGCCCGCCCCGTTGCGCCGCCATAACAGCAACAACAGGCCCAGCGCACCGCTGATCAACAGGACCACCGTGCGCGGCTCGGGCACGACCTTGTTCTGGCCGAAGTCCCGACTGCCCGCGGGCAGATAATCGCGGTTCACCTCCGCATGCTGCCACTCCAAACCGTCACCCGCGATGGCGATGATCAGCTCGGTGCCGGTCAGGTCGAGGCCAAGTCCTCCGCCGGGCCATAACTGGTCCGCATTGCTACTGTCGGCAGCGTTGGCGTTGAGGAGGGCGGCCGCCAGGTCAAACGGAGGCGGTGAATCGCCAAAGTACATTAGCGACCTGTAAGGCGATTCGTCGAGGAGGACGGCGGCCAGGTCAAAGGGAGGCCGTGAATCGCCAAAGTACACTAGCGACCTGTAAGGCGATTCCTCGAGGAGGACGGCGGCCACGTCAAGCGGAGGCGGTGAATCGCCAAAGTACATTAGCGACCTGTAAGGGGATTCGTCTTGCGCACAGGCCGCCCGAGGAACCAGGTTCAAGGAAATCAGGGACAAACTGACCAGCGCAGTCATCCGCGCCAGCGACGACACCCGCAAGATAGTCCTGCAATCCATGTCTGTGGTCCTTGTGCTAGAAGCGTGGGAAGGGAAGAAACTGACGAGCGGAAACGCTGATTTCTGCGAAGGCGAGATGCTTGTTCAACGCGTGAGCGTTGGACAGACCATCCCGGTCGCACGCTCAACCAGGCCGAGCCAGCCGCGTTTCGTGGGCAGACGAGC
>CAZUAM010000639.1:0-4123 GCA_964618095.1 uncultured Planctomycetaceae bacterium
CATTCCCCGCCGCTCATGCCCCAGCAATCCTCGGTTTATGAATAATCCGGGCTAGCCCATCTTGGGGGCAAACCTCCAAGTGTGCAGCTTCAGTTGCAGTCCGGGGCCTCTCACAATCCCTCCATCGCTCAGCCGGGATTATGGCTTGCGGGGAAATGGAGGACAGGCATCTTGCTTGTGTTTGCAGACACAGGCTGGAAGCCTGTGCTACGGCATCCTGTGAATAATTCGGGTTGGGAGCCTGTTCGATAGCGCGGCCTCTACAGCCACGTGGTAGCGGAAGTGCGGAAGTCGCACCGGCGCATGCCCAAGATCGTCTGAAAGACGAGCGCGCTTATCCGATCAGTGGGCGAGAGAGGTCGATGGTGCGCTTTCTTGCCAACCAGAACATCCCGCGCGACCCTGCGCTAGCTTGGAGTTGAAACAATCTGTGGATCAATCAGCCTGGACCCCTGGGGTGGAACCAGCCCCTTGACGCGAACGCAGACCGTGGCCATGCCGTCTTCGCGCTCACGTCGCTCTGCGAGTTCTCTGCTGTACTCGTTAAACGCGGGCTCACCCTCGAGTTGGAAGTAGAGGTACGAATCCTCTGGCAGCGATTCGTCCACTTCGGGGTGCTCCATGACGTATTTGGCGAATTCGCTCGTCAGCTCCATCTGTTTTCGAGCAAAGTCCTCAGGATCGATCATTGGCCGACCTCCCGCAAATAACGAGCCCGATGTGCTTCCCAGTTGTCCCGCATATCTTCGATTGCCCGTGTGAACGTCTCGTTCGCATCTCCAAAGAATACCGGAGTCTTATCCTGGCTGCCATCCGCATGGATGGTGTCCCGGTGGCAAAAGCAGTGCGCCGTGTCATACCGCACAACCGGTTGCCATTACCGGGCGTGGTAGATCTCGAGTTGCACGGTGTATTGCACAATCCGCTTGCGCCGCCGCCGATACGAACAGCGAATGCGAACCTCATCCGGGACGAGATCGACCATCCAGGCTCGTGTGGTGAGATCGGGATCCGACATGCAGACGTCCCTGATGAGCGCTGCCAGCACCTGATCGTACCCCATGGGCTCCCACCACGCAACCCCCGGCTGGGGGCTCTGGCCATCAGCACTCTGCCACCTCGCGCCGCCCCCACCTTGACCTCGCAATCGACTCACGGGATAAAACTGGACGAGGATTGACCGGCAGAACACACACGCAGGACCCGAGATGTCTGACGCCAAACAGGAAACCTCCCAGATACTCCACGGCAAGCGGATTGCGTTTGTCGGCAAGCTGGCCAGCATGTCGAAGCGGGACGCTGCGCAGTTGGCCCGGCGCCACGGGGCGGTGGTGGTCGAGAGGCCGGATGCGTCGGTTCACCTCGCGGTCGTCGGCGAAGAGGAATTGCCGCTGCCCGAGGGCGAGGGCTTGGAGGAGTGGTTCGACGAGCCGGCCCGCCGGGCCATCGAGCAGGGGACGCTGGAGGTCATCCCCGAGACGCAGCTTTGGCAGCGGCTTGGGCTGGTCGAGCAACAGCGGGAGATCCATCGGCTCTACACGCCGGCGATGCTGGCCGAGTTGCTGGGCGTGCCGGTGGCGGTGATCCGCCGCTGGCACCGGCGGGGGTTGATCGTGCCAGAGCGCGAGGTGCGGCGGCTGCCGTATTTCAACTTCCAGGAGGTGGCCACCGCCCGGCGGCTGGCCGAGCTGCTGGCCGCCGGGGTTTCGCCCCGGGCGATCGAGAAGAAGCTGGCGGCCTTGGCCCGGTATCTGCCCAGCGTGGAGCGGCCGCTGGCCCAGCTCTCGGTGATCGTCCGGGGCAAGGAGATCCTGCTCAGGCAGGGCGACGGGCTGATCGAGCCGGGCGGGCAGTTGCGGTTCGACTTCGAGGCCTGGGAGAGCGAGCCGCCGGGTTTGTCCGAACAGGAACGGCTGGAGGCCGCCGGCGGGATCACCGTCTCGTTGCCCGAGCCCGGCCAACCCCAACCGGCTGCAACGTCACCCGAGCATCTCTGCCGGCTGGCTGAAGAGCTGGAGGAGGACGGGCAGTTGGCCGCGGCCGGCGAGATGTATCGCGCGGCCATGGCGGCCGCCGGCCCCAACGCGGAGATCTGCTTCCAGGTGGCCGAGCTGCTCTATCGCCAGGGCGACCTGCCCGGCGCGCGGGAACGCTACTACATGGCCGTCGAGCTGGACGAGGACTACGTCGAGGCCCGGGCCAACCTGGGCTGCGTGCTGGCCGAGCAGGGCCAGCGGGACCTAGCCGTGGCGGCCTTTGAAGGGGCCCTGGCATATCACGGTGACTATGCCGACGTCCACTACCACTTGGCCCGGGCCCTGGACGAGACGGGAAATCGCCGGCGGGCGGAGGATCACTGGCGGGCATTTCTGGCCCTGGCCCCCGACAGCCCGTGGGCCGACGAAGCCCGGGCACGGCTCGACGAATAGGGCCGCGGTCGCCGGTCGCGCCGGATTGCGGACTGTCAGCCCCTTTGCGTGGCGCGGTTCTCTGCCGGGCGGCCACGCCCGAGCCTTGCACACGCCGCCGCCGGCGCCCGATAATGGTCCGGCAGAGGGCATCCATCATCGACAAGGAGAACGCGATGACCGGCAAGAACTCTCGAGCGTTGTGTACACTCATCGGGGCCTTTGTGTTGACGTGCCTGCTGGGCGGCTCGGCGGCGGCCGACGCGCCGAAGCCGAACATCGTTTTCATCCTCATCGACGATCTCGGCTGGGCCGATCTGGCCTGTTACGGCCACCGGTTCCACGAGACGCCGCACATCGACCGGCTGGCCCGGCAGGGGATGCGGTTTACCGATTTCTACGCGGCCTCGCCCGTCTGTTCGTCCACTCGGGCGAGTATCCAGTCGGGGCAGTACACGCCGCGGGTGGGAGTGACGAACTTCATTCCGGGCCATTGGCGGCCGCTGGAGAAGCTGGTCGAGCCGCCCAACGCCCCGTCGATGCCGCTTCAGATCGTGACCGTCGCCGAGGCGCTGAAGCAGGCCGGCTACACGACCGGCCATTTCGGCAAATGGCACCTGGGCCCGGCGACCCACTCGCCCGAGAAGCAGGGTTACGACGTGTCGGTGATCCGCGGCGACGCAGCTTCCCTGACCGAGGAGGCGCTAAAGTTCGTCCGGCAGAACAGGGACCGGCCGTTCTTTGTGGACCTCTCGCACTACTGGGTGCACATACCGCTGCGGGCCGGCGTGGAGCTGATCGAGAAGTATCGGCGGAAGCCCAAACCACCGCAGGGGATCAACAACCCGGTCTACGCCGCCATGGTCGAGGAGGTGGATCAAAGCACCGGCCGGATGATGGAGCTGCTCGACGAGTTGGAGTTGGCCCAGAGGACGGTGGTAATCTTTACGTCTGACAACGGCGGCCTGCGGAGGATCTACCACGGCCGGGGAGAGTTGGTGACCACGAATGCCCCGTTGCGCGATGAGAAGGGGTCGCTTTACGAGGGCGGGATCCGCGAGCCGCTCTTGGTGCGTTGGCCCGGGGTGGTCCGGCCGGGCAGCGTGTGCCGCCAGCCGACCGTCAGCATCGACTTCTATCCCACGCTGCTGGAGATGGCCGCGGCCCGCCCGCCCGCCAATCAGGTGCTCGACGGGGTGAGCCTGGTACCGCTGCTTAGGCAAACCGGCAAACCGAAGCGCGAGGCGATCTACTTCCACTATCCCCACTACCATCACTCGCGGCCGGCCGGGGCGATCCGCGCCGGCCAGTGGAAGCTGATCGAGTTCTTCGACGACGGGGCGCTGGAGCTCTACGACCTCCAGGAGGACATCGGCGAGAAGAGCAACCTGGCGGAAAAGTTGCCGCAGAAGGCCCAGTCTCTCCGGGCCGAGCTTCGGGCGTGGCGGGAGTCGGTCGGGGCCAAGATGCCGCGGAAGAATCCCAAGTACGACCCGCAGCGAGCCGGCCAGTGGTGGAGCCGGAGATCGAAGAAACCCCTCTAGCCCGGATTACTGATAGGCGTGCCACGGCCGTGTGGGCCGTGCTGCCCTGGGTAAACCGGCAAATCTGGAGCACGGCTGACACAGCCGTGGCACGCGAATACCTACCCGACGATGGTCCTATGAATAATCCGGGAATGTGTCACCTGGCACGGAGGTTGTGTCATTTGACAC
>CAZUAM010000640.1:0-4120 GCA_964618095.1 uncultured Planctomycetaceae bacterium
GTGACTCCTATGTACTGATACCTGAGTGACTCCAATGTACTGATACTTGCCCCCTTAGGCCATAGTATCTTACGAAGAAATGGCCAACGCTGCAATAGGGAGCGGCCACCTCACATGCCGGCTCCCCAATCCATCGCTCCTCCGGCCGATTGCCCTGAATGTTGGGAATAGTCTTCCTCTCGGTCAACATGGTGTGCTGAATCCCGCCCTTTGCGGCACGGGGTCGCCCAAACCTCCTTGGCGGAGCCAGTGCTCCTGCAATTGCAGCGGAAGATGGCCCCCGACGCGCCGCAGGCACAGTCCGGAAACGCCTCGATCGGGTGGTCGAAAACTGCAACGCCGCCGGCATGCAGATGATGCTCACCTGGTTCTTCAACGAAGACTCGCCCCAGGCCGACGCCGGGGGAGCGGTCCGCAACAGCACCCGCTACTGGCGTCAAAGACCGGAGGCGCAGAAAAACGCCTTCGAGCTCTGGCGGCGGATCGCCCGGCGCTACGCCGACAAGCCGCCGTGGGCCGTCTCCTACGATTTCTTCAACGAGCCGGCCTACATGAACCGGGACCACTGGAACCAGATCGTCAAGGAGCTTACCGCCGTGATCCGCTCGGTGGACAAGACGCACCTGATCGTCTGGGAGTCGGCCGACGGCTGGGCCCAGCCGAGCTGGTGTCTGTGGATGGAGCCCAGCGGCGACCCCAATACGCTCTACAGCTTCCACCGCTACGGCAAGCACTGGGGCTACGCCTACGACGAGTACTATCCCGGCTACAAGTGCACGCAGGAGGCCAAGCAGATCGATCCCTGGCTGGAGGCGATCCTGTTTTCGATCCGCCACAACGTGCCGATCCACTGCGGCGAGTTCGGGATCTCCATGATCCAGCCCGACGCCGACGGCCTGGCCTGGCTCGACGGCTACCTGGCGCTGTTCGAGCGGTTCGGCATCGGCTGGAACTGGTGGAACTACGCGGGGGAGAACATCTACCGGACGGGGCTGATGGCCGGCGACCGTGTGAGCCCCAACGTCGCCGTGCTCAGAAAGTGGTTCAACCGAAGCGGCGCGGGCGTCAGCCGCCGGGCCCGCCAACAGAAATGATCCGCAGCGGCCGTCGCGTCCGTCCAGCTCTCCGGCGGCATCTGGCGGAGGATGCTGCCGGCGGTGTCGAACTTGGTGATGATCTGCGAGGTTTGACCCGCCGGGCCCAGTGCCGCAGGCAAGCCCGTGCCCGGAAAGAGCGAAACCGGTTGGAGGGTGAAAAACGCCTTCAGCCGTTCGATGCCGGCCAGGGGTCCGACTACCCACCGGCGGCTTTCGTCCGGACCCGACAGGCTGGCCGGTGCGCCCGCCCGCAGCGGATGATTCTCCAGCAGCACGTAGACGTTTCCGGTGGTGCCGACGTCCAACAGGGTCAGGTAGCAGTCGCGTTCGGCTTGGACGTTGAGCGTGAACTGCTCGCCGATCCGGTAGGAGTCCTTGCTGTCGCGCGGCACGGTCATCAGATCGCGGGTGGTGGCGCGCATGCCCCGCTGGGTCCAGACCCGCGCACGAAATGCGGGACGCGGTTGGGTGGTTCGGAGCAGGGCCTCGGTTACTCCCGCAACCGACGCGCGGTCGTCCATCTGCCGGCGGTGCTGTTCGAATTGTCCCTTCCGGACGTTTTCCGCGCAGACATTACAATTGGCCACCAGGTCGTCGTCCTTGTGGCGCTGGCACATCCGCTTGTTGCATCGATCGCAGACAAAGGCCTCCTCGGGGAGGACCGACTGGCCACAGGCGGGCAACTGGCAGGTGATCCGCTCCTTCGGCCCCGTGAAGACCACGTCGCCGCCGGCGTGGATCTTGTGTCCCCCCACCTTGTCGCCGCCGCCGACCTCGACGCCGGGCCCCGGGGGTTGGCCGGAGGAGGCGGGCCCTGCAATCCCGGCCAGGGAGCTGGCACACTGCCGACAGAACTTCCAACCGGCCCGAACCGCAGCCCCGCAGACCGGACATCGCAGCTCGTTTTCCATGGTCTCGATTCTCCGGCAAATCTACGTCAGCGGGGCGCCACAGTTGCCGCAGAATTGTGACCCGGCCGGCGACTGGCCGCGGCACTGCGGGCAACCGACCGTCGATGCCGGTGCGGGGGCGGCCGGTTGGCCGCCCAGCACGGTGGCGGCCCCGGAGCCGGGCGGGGGATAGACCACCGCGGGGCCTTGCCCGGGCGGCTGTTGGACAGCCGCCACGGCCGTGTCCCGCTGCGTCTTCACGGCCGTCTCCATCAACTCGCGGAGCATCCTGGCACTCTCCTGCTGCGAGGTGGCCAGCTCCTTGCTCGATTCCTTCTGCTCCTGGAGCATCCGCTCGTAGAGCTGCTGCATCTGTTGTTGGGCCTCCTGGCCGCCGGCTGCGCGGAACTTCTCGGCGAATGCCTTGGCGACCTCCGGCGAATTCTCGGCCGCCCGGGCCAGGATCTGCTCGTCGCTCAGATCCTTCAGGGCCTCGGTCTGCTTCAGCTCGGCCAACAGCTTGGCCTGATCGCCCGGCGAGGCGGCGATCGGGGCCTCGGAGGAGAGCGTGCTGAGCGTTTCGAGCCGCTCCAGTTCCCGCTAGTGCGCCGCCTGAACTCTGGCCTCCTCGATCTCTTGTTCACCGCGTTGCCGGGCCAATTCCCGCTCGGTCTCCCTTTGGGCCTCGGTGTCTTTGAGATCGTGCATCTCTTGCAGGATTTCGATTCCCGCCCTGGCTTCGCGCTCGGCCTGGCCCAGCTCCTGGTCGAATTGTGCGGCGTCGCGTGCCAGGGCCGCTTGATGCTCTCGTTGCAGCATGTCCAACTCTGCCTTGTGCTCGTTGTCCATGGCCGCCAGGCGGTGGCGGCGCTGGGTGTCGTCGAGACCGTGCTGGTGCGCCACCGCGTCGCGCTCGTCCTGCCAATGCAGGTTGAGCAGTTCGCGCCTGCGTTGCAGTTCCAGCGTGGCCAGCGTATGCTGCCGGGCCAGGTTGTGGTCTTCTTTCTTCTCCTCGTACTGCCGCCACAGCTCCTCGCGTTCTTCGCGGCGGAGCAGACCCTTCAGGTTCGCCTCCTGTTCGACCTGGCGGAGGAAGTCGTCCTAATCGGCCTGGTTCTGCACCTTGTGCATGCGATCCTGGGTGCACAGCTCGCGGTACTTGCGATTGAAGTCTGCCCGCTGCTCCTCGATTTCCAAAAGACCTTCCTTACGCTTGCGCTCGCCGCGCGGGCGGCGCATTTCGTCGTACGTCTCTCCGGTAAAGCTGACGAACTCCAGCCTGCGGAACTGCAACCCGAATCGGCCCAGCCGGTCCTCCAAGGTCGCCCGCAGATCGTTCTCCAGCCGCTCGACCAGCTCGCGGTTGCCGTAGAGCTCATCGACGGTGCAGCCGACGACCTCGCTTTGCATCACCCCCAACACCTGCTGGGTGAGCAAGGCGGCAAGGTCGCCGCTGGCCAGGCGGGTCTGGCTGCGCATCACGTTGGTGTAAAAGTCCATGGGGTTGTCCAGGGCCACCAGCAGGGTCAGCACGGCCTCGACGAGCTGATTGTCGGCGGTCCGCAGCTCCCGGGCGTGCAGGCGGAGCTCCACGCTGCCGATGTCCACCGGGACCACCGAGCAGGGGTTGTTGAAGTTCAAGGTAAGCAGCCGTTTGGCCACGCTGTCGAGGGCGTGATAGCCGGGATCCAGGACGCCGACCATCTTGCCTTTCTGGAGCAGGATGCCCCGGGTGCCCTCCTCCACGGTCACCCCTTTCTTGAACAGGCCCTCCAGGTCGGAGGCCTCCAGGCGGCAGGCAAAATCGCCCGGCCCGCCTACCCAGCGGTTGCCGGCCGCCAACTCGGGAGGGCCCTGATCAGACAGCGGCGTCCGGCACTGCGTACAGAACCTGGCCCCGCTGGGCACTTCGGCGCCGCAGCTCGGACAAGTCGAGGGCGCGGCGACGGGCTGGCCGCAGGCTACGCAAAACTTGCTGCCCGCCGGCAACGCAGTGCCACACTTGGTACAGAACGTGTTGGTATTCGCCATGGCAACAAATCCACCTTTCTCACGGTTTGGTGTTCGACGTAGAGACAACTCCAGCCAGGAGGAAAATCAGCCCCACAGCAGCCGTCTCCGGCCGGGACGATT
>CAZUAM010000641.1:0-4104 GCA_964618095.1 uncultured Planctomycetaceae bacterium
GCCCATGTTTATACCAATTTTCTCGCCACGGCAGTTAACGGCGCAGGGTGGCACCGATCGTAAACACCGGCGGCGGCGAGCCGCTGGTGGCCACCCCGCTGAGCTCGGCAAGCAGCGTGGAAAGCACCCGCCGCTCCGCCCCGCTGGTCGCAGAATCCCGCGACGGAAACAGCGCCTCCAACTCGTCGATGAACACCACGGAGGGTGCCCGATCGCGGGCCGTGGCGTAGAGCTTGGAAATCAACCGCGGCGACTCGCCAAACCACTTCGACAACAGCTTCGAGGCGCTGACGTTGAAGAACGTGGCCTGGAGGCCCTGGGAAACCGCCGCGGCCAGCAGCGATTTGCCCGTCCCCGGCGGGCCGTACAACAGGCCGTTGCCCACCGCGTCGATCTCCACGCCCTCCGGTTTCCTGGCCATGGCCAGGCCGAAGGCCAACTGGATTTCTCGCTTGGTCTGTTCCAGGCCGCCAATCTCATCCCAGCCGACGTCCGCGCGCACGATCAAGGCCTCGATCTGGGCCTGTAGCTCGTCGGGCTGTTCGGCTCGCTGCTGCTCCTCTCGGGCCGGGGCGGCGGCTTTCTGACTGGGGAGCTGCTCGGCCAGGAGTTCATATTGGCGTGGCCGTTCCAGCCTTCGCGAGCGTTCGGTGGGGCTGACGGCGTAGCGGGCGTACTGCCGTGCCAGCCGTGCCGCCTCCCGGTAAACCGCCGCGGCCTCGGGCATCTGGCCCGACGCGCGAAGCTTCTCCGCCCGCTGCACGGCCCTGCGATACGACTGTTCGATGCTTCGGCTCAGATCGATATTCATGGCGCAGTTCAATCGCGAGGCAGGTCTGGATTGCCTAAAGTGTAACCCAACTGTAAGTATCGTGTCTGCCACCACCGGCCTTGTGCCGGTGGAGCGGTGATTGACCACTACTTGCGACCCCAAAAAAGAAACCCTCCCACCCATTCCAGCCGCCGCTTCCACGGCGGCTGGAATGGGTGAAAAAACGCGGAAATCGCTCCTGAGGTAGTGGTCAATCACCGCTCCACGAGGCCGAGCCCCGGGGTGGCGTTTACAGTCTGAGTTACACCTCAAACTGCAAGCGTTGGCCGCTGTCGGACGGCGATGGGCCGCAACAGCGCACTGTAGCAGGGCACTCCAGTCGCCGATTCGGCTTCCGTGGCAATTGCCAATCCACCCGAGAAATCGGCGCCCGCAGCCGCCCCCTACGGCCCTCTGCGTACGGCCTGAATAGCCGGCGCGCAACGACCGAGCGATCGTCGCGCTTCCGGCCTGGCCGGGCGCCGTCAGTCGCTTGGCTTGAGTACCTGCTCTACGAAGGAGTGATCCTTGAGGATCTCCGCCAATTGGCTGGGCGAGAGCCCGGCCAGGGCCACTTGTTGTTCCAAAAGCGGCTTGTACTTGCGGGTATACAGCCAGTCGCCTACAAAGAAAACCAACCCGAACGGAATCAGTCCCACCAGCGCCGTCCCGACCACATAGAGGATCGCGCTCCAGAAGCCGCTTACAACCCACGCGACGATCAGCACCAAGAGGAGAATCGCGATGCCGCTACCGGCGGTGATGGAATAGAAAAGGTCAAACACGTTATTGACTTCTTTCAGGTACCGTTTGAGTTCGTCCCTGGAGAGCAAGGGGCTGTCGTCCATGATCGGCGGCTGGTCGCGCAAGAACCAGAAAGTAAACGGCCGGTCCTGGAACGTGACCTTCATCTCCAACACGGCAAAACCCGTGACCTCCAAGCTCTGGCGCAGCAGACGCGTCTGGTGGGTCTGGCGGTCTTGGCCGTCGATTTCCGGCTGGAGCGTGTTGCGGACCGGATCGGCCACGCTACGATGCATCGGGGGAAGCCCGCCGGACAGCAGCGAGGGAGACGAGAGTTCCAGCAAGGTTTCCGGTTGGGTGTCGAGGCCTTCGAAACCGGGCAGGCAGTCCGGAATCAGCAACTCCTCGTTGGCGTCCACTTTCCGGGTGATCTGGACGAGCAGATCGGTGACCATCACGCCCTTGCCGCGGCACCGGTGGCAGACGCACTCGCCCTCTGCCTCACACGTGGGGCAGCGGACCGGATGACTGATCTCGTCCGGGAAAAAGGCCCGGCTGGGGATATAGGGCATGCCGCGACCGATGCGCTCAAAGGTCTCCGCGTCCTCGGTCCTGACGTATCGGCACAGGCCGCAGGGAATCACACCGCTGCCTCCGCGCTGACCGCAGCGTTGGCTGGCCACGACGCCGGTCCCGTCGCACATCGGGCAGCGATGCCGACCGGTGGCTCCGCAACGACGGCACGGACCCTCGCCGTGCCCGTGGCAGTCAGGGCAGGTCGCCACCTTCTGCCCGCCGCACTCCCCACACGTGTTGACCCGGATTGCGCCGGGTACCCGCACGTTGACCGGCTCGTCGGCGGTCTCTTCCTCCAGCGGCCAGGGCAGTTCCCACAAGCGGCCGGCGACCGTGTCGCGGCGGACTGCGGGATCGCCGTCGCGGTCGCCGGCCTGGAACTGGCGGGAGATCTCCAACAGGCCGCGGCGCTCGCTGAGCACCTGGCCGCGGATCTCCAGCACGGAATAGACCTGCGCGGACTGGAGCTTCATGTGGCCGGCAAACTCGCGAGTCCGCTCCCCGGCAACCTGCCGGACCCAGGCGCTGAGCTGTCGGGCGGCCTCGGTGACCTCTTCCTTCAGTGCCGTGCGGACCGGCGCATGCACGGAGGGTTTCCACTTCTCGACCTTCTCCGACGGAGAAGATCCCTGCGGCGCGGCGGCCGGTGCTTCATCTGCCGGTTTAGTCAGCGGCCGCTCGGGCAAGCCGGGCAGCGGCGGGGGAGCCACCGCGGCCGGCCCTGGTGATCCCACCGGCGGTCTGGACGCGTCGTCGCGGTGTCGCCGGATGTATGCCAATTCATCCAGCGCACTCCGGTTGTTCGGCTCCAGCTTCAGCGACTCTTGGAAGACGGCTTCGGCCTCATCCCAACGCCTCAGCTCGATCAGAGAGTACCCAACACCCCGCCAGGCCCGGGATTCCTGCTTGCGGTGACGGTGCTGAAGCACCGACTCGTGCTTTTCCGCCGCGGACACCAGACTCCGACCGGATTCGGTCTGCCCGCGGTCAATCAGGGCCTGTCCCTTCTGTTTGGCCTTCTCGATGGCGTCGCTGAACACCTCCCAGGGGATGGACTGGCACGCTGCGATGCAGCGGCGAAATACCGCACACGCCTTTTGGTGTTGCTCCAGCTCCTGGAGGCAGTGGCCCAGCTCATTGAGATACCGGGGATTCCGCGGAACCAGCTTGAGTGCCTCCTTTAAGGTGCGGGCGGCCTCTCTACAGTCCTTCAGCTCGATCAGCGCAAAGCCGCGCAGGAACCAACCCTCGGCCAGGTCGTTGGTCACCCACACCACCGACCGGGGTGATTCGCAAAGGCTGGAGTACGCGTTGGAGAAACACTGGAACTCCTCCTCATCGGTAAAGTACAGGGCCAGGCCGTCTTCGGTTTCGCGCTGCTCGGCCGGCGTCGCGGAATCGAGTATCTGCTGGGAGAGGTCAAGCGCTTCCTGGAATCGCTCACGCTTTAGCAGATCTCGGGCATGGTAGATCATACTGGGCGCTGCACGGTGCGCATCCGGTCTTTCTGCCTCCGCGAGCACCGGAGGCGGGGCCTGCCACGTGGCGGCCAAAGCGGCCAATCGCTCTCGGACGCCGCTTTCCCTCAGCCAGCCGCAGCCGGCGTGACCAAGCCTCGCGAGCAGTCGCTGGAAATCCTCTTCTGACCAGGTGGGCTTGCCGCGCCGGGTCAGCGCTCGCATTACTTGCTCGTCCTCGGCTTCGCCGTCCCCGGCCAACTCGCCGGCATAAGGGGTTTGCAGTGTGAGGAAATGTTCCAGGTGGACACTCGCGCGTTCATCCCAATCAGCCGGCTCGCGCGACTCCAGCTTGCGGTCCAATTGCCACAGACACAGTTCTGCGTCATTGCCGGCAGTTAGCAGCGACCGTCCATCCGCGCTGAAGCTGATGCTGCGAACAGCCTGAGTGTGGCCTTCGACGGTTAGCCCGGATTATTCATAAACCGAGGATTGCTGGGGCATGAGCGGCGGGGA
>CAZUAM010000642.1:0-4087 GCA_964618095.1 uncultured Planctomycetaceae bacterium
GGACCTGCTGTGAACGACGACGCCCAACTGATAGACGAGACCCTGGCGGGCCACTCGGCTGCGTTCGGCCAACTGGTGTTGAAGTACCAGGATCGGCTCTACAACACGGTCGCCCACAGTTTCCTCGGAAACCCTGGGGCCGGAAATGCCGAGGACGCCAGGGACTGCGTCCAGGAGGCCTTCGTCCAGGCCTTCCTCAAGTTGGACACCTTCCAGCACTCCAGTGCCTTTTATACCTGGTTGTACCGGATCGCCTTCAACGTGGCCGCCAGCCACCGACGGCGCCGTCGGCCGACCCGCTCGGTCGAATACGCCCGAGAAACAAGCGGCCTGGAACCGATGGACAACGGAGACGGCCCCACCGAAAAGCTGGAACAAAAGGAGTGCTGTCGGCAGGTCCGGCAGGCCATCGGGCAACTGAGCGAGGAGCATCGCATGGTGCTGGTGCTGCGGGAGATCGACGGATGCTGCTACGAGACGATCGCCAACGTCCTCGAGTTGCCGATCGGCACCGTCCGCAGCCGGCTGCATCGGGCAAGGTTGCAGTTGCGGGAACAGCTCAAGGAAGTATTGATGATTGACGAGTCAACTTGAGGGGAACTAAGTGGGCCAAACGCCCGTCCAATTGTTAGCGTCGTGTAAGGCAAAAAAACGTCGTATCGTACCTGAGTGGGCAAACCGGGAGCCACAGGTCCGATCCTGCCACGGCCAAGCCGCAGTGGCCCCCCGCTGACCGGCGTCGAGTGAGACGTCGATGATGAGTGTGCGCCGATGAAAGACGTGCCGGAAAACGAACTGCTCAGCGCCTATCTCGACGGCGAGTTGACCGCCGCCGAGCAGGCCGATGTGGAACGGTTGCTGGCCCGCAGCCCGGCCGCTCGGCAACTCCTGGAGGAGTTGCGCACACTCAGCTCCAAGCTCGAGAGCTTGCCCCAGTACAAGCTAGGGGAAGACCTCAGCCAGCAGGTGCTGCGGATTGCCGAACGGCGAATGCTCACCCAACCGGCCCTACCGGGCGAACTCCCCAAGCCGGCCCCGACGCCGCGGCGGGCGATTCTCCGCCGGGTGTTCAATTCTCGGGCGTTGGTCTGGTCTTCCCTGGCCGTGGCCGTCGCGGTGATGCTGACGGTAATCAACCGCGGTCCGGAGGATCGGCCGGCCGGCGACGGGCTCGCCGAGGCACCGCCGGCAGCGGAGGAGAAGGGCCGGCGTGCCCCGGAGATCAGGGCGGCCCCGGAGAAAGCCGATCTTCCACGCGACCCGAGCGACCCCCGACCAGGTGACACGCCGGGGCGGACGAGCGACGCCCCCCAGCCCGGCTACGGAGCGGCCACCAAGGAATACGCCGCCAAAGACCGCGGCTCCGACCTCGCTCCGGCGAAAGACCGCGCTCAGTTGACAAACGGTGCTCTCCCCGGCAAGCCGGCGATCACGCAGAAGCTCCAGGCAAACCACGATGGAGCCGTCGTGCATCCCGTCGGCCAAGGCCTGCCCGTCCAGTGCGACGTCCTCGTGCAGTGTAAGGTCAGCCCCGAGGCCCTTCGGGAAGGAGTCTTCAACAAGGCACTGGCCGATAACAAGATCGTTTGGGACGAAGCCCGGGGCAACACAAACGTCCTGGCCGGCAGCGGGGCTGTTGGCCACGGCCAGCAGCGGGAGCCGGTCGCTCAGCAGAAGCGCGGGCACACCAATGGGCCGGTTGTGGACGCGGTCCCTGACAAGAAGGTGGATTTGGTCTACATCGAGGCCCCCTGGGCGCAGTTCGAAGGCATCTTGACGGCACTCAAAACCCAGCCCGAGCTGTTCTCGTTGGATTCGTTGGAGTCGACCGCAGAGATGGAGGCCCGGAAGGACTTTGGATCGTACACCAGCGGTCACGTGCAGTCGCCAAAGGGAGGGGGAGCCGGAACATCACGTAGCCATCGGGTGAAACCCCCGGCGGCCGACGAACCGGTCGCCCTACCGAAACAGACTGAGGAAGGTCAGGATAAACTACGGGCGTATGCACGGCGGATTCGGTTTCCCGGGCTGGGCTTCGATGCCATCGTAAAGTTGCTCAACGGGGATGCCACTCTGGCTGGTTCGGTTGTGCTATTTCCGCCACCGTCTCAGCCGAAAAAACCGGAGACATCGGCACCGAAAGCCGTGCCGGTACCGCCTAGCCAACCGGCGGAAGGTTCGCTCGACGAGTTAGACCAGCGACGCACGCAGGATGCAGCCCCCCGGGAGCCTGCTCTCCACGCCAAGGGGAGACAAAAACCGCAGTGGTCTGCCGCCGCCGAGCCAACTGCTCCGGCCGGACAGAGAGCGGAGCCCGAGGGGCTCCTGGAGGAGCAGTCCCGGCAGCGGGAAACGGACAGGACAGACGTTGAGGTGCCGATGATCCGCGCGTTGTTTGTGTTGCGTGTGACCGACTTCAACTCAAAGGCGGCCTCCCTCGAGGAAAGGCCCGACACAGCCACAACGGTGCCCAAGGATCGCAAAGCCGCGCCGCGACCGGCAGCGCAGAAATAGGCGGGGAAAGACGATTTGCCCCGCAGCACGTCCTCGATCGTGAAGGCCGCCAGACCATTCCCTGGTTCCCAAGCTCCAGCTTGGGAGCCAAGTGGTGGCGGGAGAGACCCGGGCAGGGGCGGTTCCCAAGCTGGAGCTTGGGAACCAGGTGGACATTACTTTCCTGAGTGCCAATAGCGGCGGTGCAGCGCTGTTTAGCGGCCGCCGGCACGGCGGCCTGAGCATTGCGCGACCCAAGAACTGTCAGGAAAGCAACTTGCGCCGCCAGACGATCCCGGTTATTCCTGCCGGTCGGGCTCGAGGAACTGGAGGTTGAAGCGAGTGAAGGTAATGAACTGGTAGCCCTGCTTTACACCGCGCTCCCAGAGTACGCCTACGGTCTGGTCCTTGAGGATCGTCAGATCCGAGTAGGCGGCGTGGCCGGCGAAGATCAGTCTCTCGCCGATGAACGTTCGGCCTTCATCGTAGCTGACGCGGACCACCAGGTTGGCTCGGCCGGGGCCCTTGGGCCCGGTCCACAAGATGCGGTTGCGATCGTCACCGGCCGATTTCAGCGTGTAGCGTTCGATCGCACAGGCCACCGGCGTAACGTTTGCCCCCGCCCGCGGCTTCAACCACGTCCTGCCGCCGTCGCGGCTAGTCGCCAACCAACGATGCGGACCGCCGCTCTGGCGAATGTCCGCCAGGATTCGACCGTCGGAAAGCTCCACAAGTTGATTCTCGTTGCCCGGGTTGTCGCCGGCCGCCATCTCTCCCCGCCGCCAGGTGCGGCCATGGTCGTTGCTGTAGATGGTGAATACATCGTAGGGTGCCGCTTTCCAGACCGGCGCGATGAGCCGCCCCTGCTTGGTCTGGATCGCACCTCCGGGGCCGACCACGCTGGCCCGCCAGCTTTCCCCGTCTTCAAGGTCTCTGGCCACCGCCGTCAGGTCGATCGGCGGCGACCAAGTTGCGCCGTTGTCGTCGCTGAAGCGCGCCAAGGTCTGCACGTCGTCGGTGCCGGGCCGGGAGGTGCGGGTGCTGCGGCCCGGCTTCGAGCGGAGGTACAACAGCCACACCCGGCCCGTCCGGCGATCCACCACCGTCGCCGGATTGGCCGCCGACCACAACTCGCCGGGATCCTCGATGAGCGTCATCGGCGACCAGGTCCGTCCACCGTCGGTGCTCCGCTTGCACACCAGGTCGATGTCCTGCTTCCCGAAGCCGGGATCCGCCTGACTATGCTTTCTGGCCTCCGCCAGGGCAATCAGCGAGCCGTCCGGGGCCGTCTCGATTGCCGGAATGCGGAAGGTGTGGTAACCCTTTGTCCCCGACGTAAACACGTCCGCGTGCGTAATCGCCGGCTCGGCAGGCACCGCAAGGGGCGCGTGGAGCATCAACAGCAACGCCGAGATCCAAGCGCCTCTCACGTCAACCTCCCTTCCCGGTGCAAGAAGAATCGTTCCTCTACCCTTATACACGCGGCAGTAGCCGGAGGCAATCCCTGGCGGCCGGAGCGACCGGCCGGGCGAGAGACGCTCTAAATGGAGTTGCACGATTCTGGGAGTGGAGCGTTTAGCCGCCGCGGCTACGC
>CAZUAM010000643.1:0-4083 GCA_964618095.1 uncultured Planctomycetaceae bacterium
CTTAGATACCCTTGGAGGCTCAAGAATTCCCGAATTCTTGAATAATCCGGGTTAGTCGCCGACGTGCCGTCGGCGGCTAAACGGGTAGCGTATTGCGAAATCGGGAAGTTGTTTGCGCTTTCTTACAGGTGCCACGGGGCCCGCATGGGGACGTTCACGAAGCGGTTGGCCTCCTCGTCGCCCACGATCTGCTCCTTGACCGGGTCCCAGTGGATCTTGCGCCCCACCCGGATCGCGACGTTCGCCAGGTGCAACGCGGTGGTGGCCCGGTGCGACGACTCGGCGTTGCCGCCGGGTTGCTGGCGAGTGCGGATCGCCTCGGCGAAGCTGACCAGGGGCTCCGGATCGGGCAGCGAGGCGAGTTTCTTTCGTCCCTGCTCGTCGAGATCGTCGGCGCTGAGCATGCTTCGTTTCTTCGGGCGGTCGTATTTCCTGCCCCAACTGCCGCCGGTGATCACTACCTTGAGGCCATCGGCGTAGGTCAGCTCCACCCAGCCATAGGGGCCGACGGCGTCGGGGTGCTGCGGCCAGGGGGCATAGGGCTCGACCTCCACCGGACCGGTATCGTCCTTGGCAAACGTCCACTGGAACGGGTCCATGCTGTGGGCCCCGAAGTTCGTCAGGTCCCCGCCTTCATAATCCCAGTAGAAGCGGTTCTTGTAGTGCACCCTCTCCTTGTTGTACGGTTTGTACGGGGCAGGCCCCAGCCAGAGGTCGTAGTCCAGACTTTCGGGGACCGGCTCCGGCGCCAAGTCGGTGCGCCCGATACGGTTTTTCGCCCCGGCAAACCCAACCGTCCCGCTGAGGTCCTTCAGCAGGCGGTGCTTGACGATCTTGTGGTTGATGACGTGGTCTTTTTTCCTGCTGTTGTCAAACCGCTTAAAGGTGCCGATCTGGAAGACCACGCCGTGCCGTTTCACGGCGTCGGCAATCGCGCGGCCTTCGGCGATGAACTTGGTCATCGGCTTCTCGCAGAAGATGTCCTTGCCCGCCTTGGCGGCGGCGATGCAGATCAAGGCGTGCCAGTGCGGCGGGGTGGCGATGCAGACCACGTCGATGTCCTTGCGGTCCATCACGCGGCGGAAGTCAAGGAATCGGGTCCGGTTGTCCGGCTCCCCGCCGATCCGCGCCTGGTCCACGTCGCAGACGGCCAGTTGCCGGGGGTTGCTCAGCTTCATGGCGCCCCAGGACCCTCTGCCCCGGTTGCCGTTGCCGATCAGCGCGCCGGTCACGGTCTCGCTGGGCGGCTGGTTGCCCGGTCCCCCCAGCACGTGACGGGGGACAATGCTCGCGGTCGCCGCGGCCGCCGT
The DNA here is from genome assembly GCA_964618095.1 of uncultured Planctomycetaceae bacterium. Classification (GTDB taxonomy): domain Bacteria; phylum Planctomycetota; class Planctomycetia; order Pirellulales; family Thermoguttaceae; genus CAZUAM01. The sequence continues at coordinate 1,311 of CAZUAM010000643.1, forward strand.
GGCGGAGGTGCCGAGAAAGCGACGCCGGGTGATCTTGGTGTGATGGCGATTCATCATCTGTCCTCCCTCCATTACTTGCGCGACAGGATTTCCACGGCTTGCCTGATCGCCACCTCGCGCGAACCTCCCGCCGTGGGCAGGGCGTCGCGCAGCGCCGTCAGGGCCCGCCGGTCCCCGATGGCCACCAGCGCCTGGGTGGCCGGGTTGCAGAGGCGGTCGCTTGCCAGCAATTTGGCCAAGGCGGGCACCTCCTCCGGCCGGCCGCACAACTGGAGTTGCCGGACGACAAACGCCTTCAGCTCGTCCGAGTGGTCGGCGGCAAGCTGCTGGGCCAGGACCTCGGCCAGCAGCTCCCGCTGGCCGTCGGCCCCCGGACGCGAGGCGTACCCGGCCAAACCGTGAAGCGCGTACTTCGGTTTCACCCCCTTCGGGTCGCCGAACTCGTCACCGACCATGCCAACCAACTGCTCGATCACGGCCGGTCCGCCGGCCAACAACCTCTCACACAGCCGACGGGCAGTTTGGTAGTCGTCGGCAGGGAACCTTTTGAGGATCTCGGCCAACTCGTTCGACGGCCCGGCGGCGGAGGGCCGGTCGGCAGCCAGTGCCGACACGGCCGCCGCGCCGGCAGTGGCCGCTGGGACCACACGATCCTTCACGCCGGGCAAGTCTGGTGCAGGGTTCACGGCAGCACCTCTCTTTCGGGTTTGGGAGTACCGGCTCAGGCAAGCCGCCGGACGGCCTGCCAGTTTCGCAAAGCTCGGGGAAGCCAGGACGGCCTCGCTGCGTTTTCCACGCGGCTAGGGATCTTTCGGCTTGCGGCCGACGGCCCAATAGAGACCGCGGACGACCAGCCGCTGGAACTGGGGATTGATCCAGGCCTCTCGGCCGTGGCCCAGCCCGGTGTTGAACACCCGGCCCTTGCCGTAGTGTTGCACCCAAGCCATGCACTGACGTTCCTGGCCGCGATTCATCCGCACCAGGCACCGCATGCAGAGGTTCTTGTGATAGTGGTGGCTGTAGGTTTCGTCGGAGATTTCAAAATCCTCGAGTCCGGCGGTGATGGGATGCTGCTTGTCGCAGACGTAGACGGTGTACTTCCCGCCGCCATGCGTGGCGAACCGGCCGCCGAACATCTCCCAGTAGACGTCCGACTTCTTGAAAGCGTCGGTGGCGTGTACGCCCGCCAGGCCGCCCCCGCCGCGGACGAAGTCGCCCAGCCCCTGCTCCTGCTGCGGGTCGGTGAAGTTGCGGCCTGAGCCGTAGAACAGTACCAGGTCGAACCTCTTGATGTTTTCGGCCTTCAGGTCGTCGAGGCTTTCGGTGAGCGTGACGTCGAAGTCGCCGGTCCTCTCCAGCACCTTGACGATAACCGCCGTGAAGCCCTTCCAGTCGTGGCCGCCGCCGCGCATGAACAGGAGCTTGATCTTTCCCTCTTCCGGCTCCGCGGCCGAAACGGCCCCGACCGCCACGGCCAGGACCGTCAGGGCAGCCACCATCAACACGACGTACTTCTTGCAGTTGGACATTTCTTGCGGTCTCCTGTACTGGGGATTACCGGGAACGGGGTTTCCGGCACGGCGCCAGCCCATTTGGTAGGGCATCTTCGATGTCCCGCCGGACGGGCTGGCCACGCGCCGGGCACTGCTTGCCTACTATTATGCATGTGAGGACCACGATGTCAAGTCGCCAGGAGCCCGTGCAAAATCGTCGCGTTATCTAAAAAACCTCATTGCAGGTTGAATCCACGTAGTGCTTCAACGGCCGAATTACGGCTTGGCGAAGACCCACCGGATCAATTCCGGCGCGCGCAAGGCCCGGTCCCAGGAGTTGTGGCCGCCCTTTTTGTACTGGGTGTATCTGATCTTTCCGTCGGGAGAGCGGGAGACGGTCTTCTGTTCGTCCTCGCTGACGCTGGGGGACTTCCCCTTGGCCTTCATCAGGGCCCGGAACATGTCTTGCGATCCGCCCACCGGCACGATCCGGTCGTCGGCGGAGTGGAAGATCCAGATTTTCATGTGTTTAATCAGGGCCGCCTTCGAGGGATCGCCGCCGCCACAAATCGGGACGGCCGAGGCAAACTCGTTCGGATACCGGGTGATGATGTCCCATGTACCGTACCCGCCCATCGATGCGCCGATCACGTGCACGCTGCCGGCGTCGATCGGGTGCCGCCGGAGCACCGTCTCCAGCAATTCTATCAGAACGGTGATTGACGGAGCCGGCCTTTCGGGCTGCCTGTGCGTACCGGTCCCCGCGCCTCGCGGCGAGACCCAATTCTTTCCCTTGACCGCGACCGGCCGGAGCACGAAACAGGGGCGCTGCTTCTGATGGGCGTCGCGGTAAAACGCCTCGGTAGGCACGTTGGGGCCGCCCACCCCGTTCGATCTCAACCCGCCGTGCAACCAGATAACCAGGGGATACTTTTCCGAGGCTTCGATTGTCTCGGGGCTAAACGAATAATAATGGATCGTATCGCCGCTGCTGCCCCGGAAAGGCCGCCGGCCGGTCCAGCCGGCCAGCGCAGTAGCCGAACCCGCCCAGCCCAAGCCCCAGAAGGCAGCCAGCCATATCAGTATCAACGGAACACGTCCCATGCGGCGCACGATTGACTCCTCAACCGAGGGTTTGGGTGTGAGCCGGTTTCGCCACGGCCGCTACAAGAAGGTGATTTTACCAGCACGCGCGGGCGCATGCCAGCAGGAGAAAAAGCAGTGCGTGGCAAGTTTTCCTGGCAGTTGAGTGGGTGGCTGGTGGTCAGCCGCAGGCTGCC
>CAZUAM010000644.1:0-4081 GCA_964618095.1 uncultured Planctomycetaceae bacterium
GTCGTTTGTTCTCAATTACTTAGATGCGATTCTCTTCCGGAACTTCGGTTTAGCGGGCGGGCTTGCCCGCCGTGAAATCACCGGGAGTTTTCAATGCACTGGACGGCGGGCAAGCCCGCCCGCTAAACGGTGTGATAAGGACTTGGCACGCGCGCGTCCTGAGTTGTTGAATCACTGCGAGTTATGCCAACTCCGCAAAAGCACCGGGGGCTGTAATACTTGAGCCAAAGGAGGAATCCCGTCATGACACACAAGGTAACTCGACGAGAGTTTGTGCGTGAGGGAGTGGTCGCGGCGGCCGGAGTGGCCGCGGGGTTGACCGCCACCCGGACCCTCCGCGCCGGCAATCCGGCCAACGAAAGCACCGAGAAGATCCTCAACTACAACCCGGACATGGAGTACCGGCGGTGTGGGAGAACCAACCTGATGATCTCGGCGGTCTCTCTGGGCGGGCACTGGAAGCGGCTGGTGAAGGTGATCGGCGGCAAGGAGACGCCGGGTTGGATGACGACGGGCATCGGCCGGCCGGAGTTCCAAGAAAACCGCCGCGAGGTGGTGACCCGCTGCATCGAACGGGGGATCAACTTCGTGGACGCCTGCTGCCGCGAGGAGATCCTGGCCTACAGCAAGGCCCTGAAGGGGCGGCGCGACAAGATGTACTTCGGCTACTCCTGGCACGTTTGGGAAAGCCGCTTCGAGGAGTGGCGCTCGCGGAAGAAACTACAGCAGGGCCTGGACGAAGGGATGAAAGAGGCCGGCCTGGAGCACGTTGACCTGTGGCGGATCAGCCTGCTTACCGAAAGCAGCCGGCACAGCCAGCCGGAGGTCGAGGAGGCCATGGCGGCCCTGGATTGGGCCAAAAAGAGCGGCCGTGCGCGGTTCATCGGCGTCTCCTCGCACGATCGGCCGCACCTGAAGAAGCTGATCGACAAGTACCCCGAACAAATGGAGGTCATCCTCACGCCCTACACCGCCAAGACCAAGGTGGTCAACGACGAAGCCGGCCTCTGGGCGGCAATCAGGAAGTTGGACGTGGGCTGGTTCGGGATCAAGCCGTTTGCGAGCAATTCGGTGTTCAAGGGCGACAGCTCGCCGAAGAGCCCGCACTTCGAGGAGGACAACCGCATTGCCCGGCTGGCTATCCGCTACATCCTCTGCAACCCGGCGATTACGGCCCCGATTCCGGGTCTGATTACGCCCGAGCAGGTGGACAACGTAGCCCGGGCCGTCAAGGAGCGCCGCGAGCTGGACGTGGTGGAAAAGGCGGAATTGGATCGGGCCATGGACCGTGCCTGGGCCAAGATGCCCTACCAGTACAGGTGGTTGAAAGACTGGGAATACGTGTAGTAGACTGTCTTCGAAGGCAGCGGTTCAGTCCAACGCAGTCCTCCGGTAGATGAAAGGAACCGGGATGAAGTACAAGCTTTGGGTGGTGCTGTTTGTGCCGTTGGGGATTGGGGCGGCGGTTTACACTGCCGGTGTCCTGCGCGACCCCGGACTGCCCCAAACGGCCAGCGCGGAGCCGGCTGAGAAGAAGCAGAAGCCGGCCGGGGAGCAGAAGCCGGCGGGGCCGCCACCGCTGGTGATCGACAAGAGCGCCCCGCTGCTGTTGGAGGAGCCGCCCGAAGTGGATCCCTGGGACGTCCCCACCGGGCCGGTGGCCGACAACCTGGCCTGCTATTGCTGTCACGCGAACTACGAGGAAGAGGAGTTTGTGGTGTATCACGCCAAGGCGAACGTGGGTTGTATCAAGTGTCACGGGGAATCCTACGACCACCGCAACGACGAAAACAACGTGACCCCACCCGATATTATGTTCCCGCCGGAAAAGATCGAGTCGAACTGCCAGGAGTGCCACCAGACGCACGACGCCCCGGCCAAGGAAGTCATCACGCGGTGGCAGGAACGTTGCCCGAACAACGCCAAACCCGAAGAGCTCCTCTGCACGGACTGTCACGGCGAGCACCGGCTGAAGGTCCGCACGGTGCGGTGGGACAAGAGGACGCGAAAACTGCTTATCCGTGGCAAGCAGCAAGGCGTCGAGAAGGCCGCCGATCCGGCCAAAACGAAGGCGTCGCCCGAGAAGAAGCAACCCTAAGGAACCGTAAAGGAATCAGTTTCCCGTATGGGAAGGGGACCGTGCGGTTTTCGCTGCGCGAAAATCGGGGCAGTCCCCAAGTTTTGTTCCTTCCGAGCCGTAAGGCGGGACGAAGCCTCACCTTTGATCGGGAACGCCGCGCCGGCAGCCGCGGTGTGCCCGACTCGGACACCAAGGCAGAAGACGATCGGCGAGCCCGGGACACGCTGCGATACGTCCTTTGCTGCGACGTGCTCACCGCGGCCATTCCGGGTCTGATTACGATTGACCATGTGAAGAACGCGGCCCAGGCCGTCACGCAGCGGCGGGAGTTCGACGCGGCTGAGTCGCGGCGCTACCAGGAGATGGTCGAGGAGATGTGGGCCAACCTGCCGCACCACTACAAGTGGCTCCGGGACTGGGAGTGGGTGTAGTCAGTCGACGCGCGGAAGGTGCTGAAGAGCCGGGGCCTTTTTGCTCCGGGGCAGGAGTGGAGCGGCGGGGGTGGGCTGCTGCTTCCGGGATCTCGGCGGCAGGGGAGCGGCGTCGGAGGCATCGGGCTGCCTGTCTAAGGTCGGCGGCAGCCGCATCAGCCTCGGCGGCGAGGGTGCAACCTCGTTGGGCTGCGAGTCGGTTGCGGGGGGTTGAGCGCCCTGGGCACCCTCACGTGCGGGCTTCCAGATAGGAGCAAGTTGACCCACGGACGGAGGCTGGCCGACGCGGAAGAGGTTTTGGAGACGGTCCCGGCCGGTTGGCCGCAAGGGACGGTTGCTCACGCGAGATCCCACCTCTGCCGGGTCCAGCGGCGGCTGCGGCTGTATTGAAGGCCGCTGAAGCCGCTGAAGCGCACGCCTGGCAGGGGCCAGCGAGGAATCTGCCCGCAGAGCGATGGCAAAGTGTTGCGCGGCGGCCTGCAACTGCCCGTGCTTTTCCAGCAGGTAGGCAAAATTGTAGTGGGCAACCGCCGGGCGGTGCACGGCGCTGAGGTGTTCAAAGGCCTCTTTGGTGCGCCCCATCCGCACCAGCAACCTGGCGAAGTTGTTTCGGTACCTCGGATTCTTGGGCTGCAACTGAATCGCGCGTGCAAACGCCAAACTCGACTCATTGAGCAATCCGCGTGCGGCGCAGAACAAGGCCAGGTTGTTGTGTGCGGAGGCTTCCTTGGGATGGGCCTCGACGGCCTGTAGGTAGAGTCTCCTGGCCTCGGCCGGTTCTCCCAAGCGATCCTTCAGTTGGGCGTAGCCGAGCAGGACGGCGAGGTTATGGGGCGCTTTTCGGAGGGCCTTCTGATACTCCTCGGCCGCCTCGGCCGGCTTGCCCGATTCCGCGTACAATCGGGCCACGGCCACGTGGAGTTCGACGCCGGGCTTTGCCTTGGTGGCCAGAGAGACCGGGTCTTCGGCGGACTTGACGCGCGGCTTGGGCGTGACGATCTCGCCCAGTTTTCCCAGGCCTTTCTTGACCGAAGAGGAGATAGACTCGCCCATGCCCGGCTTGCCGCCCGCGGTATAAGTCGGCTGCTGCCAGGCGGTCGAGTACCGGGCTTGGGCAGCACACTCGGACGGCCCAGCGGCAGCGAGGCCGGCCCCAACCATCAGTCCCAACAACCACAGCCTGAGCGAGAGCTTTGCCACAACACACCTCCGTGCTCGGAACGACCAAACCCCTAGGGGGAACGTGTGGGTGCGTATCGACGCGGAGTGGCCGCGATCCGACGAATTCAGTCTAGTGATCGACCTCCAGCCGGGCGATCCTGCAACGGAACCGGGAAATTGGGGTGAATTTGGCGATTCTGACGATCGTGCGGGTGGATTCGGCGGTAACCCTGAAAGGACAGGAAAGCCAGGCAGGAAACGTGCGTCCGGCCAGTGGTCTCACTCGACCTCTACTGACAGGTTGGGTGCCACTGGCGGCTTGCCCGCCACTGTGGTTCAGGGGCAGACAAGGAGAAAGGGGTCGGGTCTGGGGTGTTCAGTTTTGGTGATTTTGTGACGTAATTGAGGT
>CAZUAM010000645.1:0-4078 GCA_964618095.1 uncultured Planctomycetaceae bacterium
CGCGGCAACGGCAAGATCATCCAGGAGCTCGAAGGCGCCTTCCGCGGCGCCGGCTGGAACGTGATCAAGGTGGTCTGGGGCTCGCAGTGGGACCCGCTGCTTCAGTCCGACACCGACGGGGTGCTGGTGCGGCGGATGGGCCAGGTCGTCGACGGGCAGTACCAGAAGTACACCGTCATGCCCGGCGACTACATCCGCCGCCACTTCTTCGGCACCGATGGGCGGCTGGAATCGCTGGTGGGCGATCTGACGGACGAGCAGATCGAGCGGCTGGGCCGCGGCGGCCACGATCCGGCGAAGGTCTACGCCGCCTACCGGGCGGCGGTGGAACAGCGGGGAGCCCCCAGCGTGATCCTGGCCAAGACGGTCAAGGGCTACGGCCTGGGCGAGGCGGGCGAGGGGCGGAACGTCACGCACCAGCAGAAGAAGCTCAACCAGGAGGAGCTGGTCCGGTTCCGACGCCGGTTCGAGATCCCGATCTCCGACGAAGAGGCGGCCCGGGCCGTCTTCTACAAGCCGCCCGAAGACAGCCCCGAAATGCAGTACCTCATGGGGCATCGCAAGGCGCTGAGCGGTTTCGTGCCGGGCAGGCGCTCGCCGATGATGAAGCTCAAGCCGCCGAAGTGGGAGGACTTTGCCGAGTTTTTCGCGGGCAGCGAGGGGCGCGAGGTCTCGAGCACGATGGCCTTCGTGCGGCTTTTGGCCCGGCTGATGCGTGACAAGGCGATCGGGCGTTACGTGGTGCCGATTGTGCCCGACGAGGCGCGCACCTTCGGCATGGAGTCGCTGTTCCGCCAAGTGGGAATCTATTCGCACAGCGGCCAGTTGTACGAGCCGGTCGACGCCGACACGCTTCTGTACTACCGCGAGGCCACCGACGGACAGATCCTGGAGGAGGGGATCACCGAGGCCGGCTCGATGTCGTCGTTCATCGCCGCCGGCACCGCCCACAGCAGCCACGGCGTGAACCTGGTGCCGTTTTTGATCTACTACTCGATGTTCGGATTGCAGCGGATCGGCGACCTGATCTGGGCGGCCGGGGACATGCGCTGCCGGGGGTTTCTGATGGGCGGCACCGCGGGGCGGACGACCCTGGCCGGGGAAGGGCTCCAGCACCAGGACGGAAACAGCCACCTGTTCGCCCTGGCCTATCCCAACCTCCAGGCCTACGACCCGGCCTACGCCTACGAGATGTCGGTGATCGTGCTCGACGGCCTGCGGCGGATGTTCTATCAAGAAGAGGACGTCTTCTACTACGTCACGCTGATGAACGAGAACTACGAGATGCCGATCCTGCCGCTGGGGTCGACCGAAGGGATCTGCCGCGGGATGTACAGGCTCTCCGAGCGCGATCTGGGTCCGGACAGGCCCAAGGTGCAACTGTTCGGCAGCGGGGCCATTCTGCGGGAAGCGCTCAGGGCCCAGGACATCCTTGAAGAAAGGTTCGGCGTGGGGAGCAACGTCTACAGCGTGACCAGCTACAAGGTGTTGCTGGGCGACGCCCGCGAGTGTGAGCGCTGGAACCGCCTGCACCCGGAAGAGGAACCCCGCAAGGCATACGTTCGCCAGGTGCTCGGGGATGAGCGGGGGCCGGCCGTGGCGGCCCTGGATTACGTCAGCGCGGTGGCGTTGTCGATTGGGCCCTGGATCGACCGGCCCTACGCGGTGCTGGGCACGGACGGCTTCGGGCGGAGCGAGGCCCGAGCGGAGCTGCGGCGGTTTTTCGAGGTGGACGCGGAGAACATTGCCCTGGCCGCGCTCGGTGAGCTGGCTCGACGAGACGAGTTTCCGAAATCGAAACTCGCCGCGGCGATTGAGAGCTTGGGTCTCGATCCGGAAAAGCCGAACCCGGCTGCCGTTTGAGACGAAGCAAAGGGAGTAAGTGACCGGCGATCCCTTGCGGTCGTGGAGACCGTTTCCCCAAAGAGAAGGCAAATGAAGTGAGCTACCTGCTGATCGTGCTCCTGGTGGGACTGCTGATCCTGATCCACGAACTCGGCCATTTCCTGGCAGCCCGCTGGGTGGGAATTCCTGTGGCGAGGTTCTCCATCGGGTTCGGGCCCAAGGTTTGGGGGATCCGGCGTGGGGGGACGGAATACTGGATCTCGGCGGTTCCGCTGGGCGGTTACGTGCTGCCCGAGCTGGAGGACGAGCGGGCGTATTTCCGCATTCCGCTGGGCAGGCGTTTGGTGTTTTTGCTGGCGGGCCCGCTGGCGAACCTCGTGTTGCCCATCCCCCTGTTTGCCATCTTGAACGTGCTCGGCGGCAACGTCTCTTTTCAGGCCGTGGTGATCGCTCCGGTGATCCAGACGGGCGAAACACTGGGCGGATTGTTGGCCGCCATCCCGCAACTGTTCAGCCGGCCCGACGCGGTCGCCGGCGTGCTGGGCATCGTGGTCGAGGGCGGCCGTTTCGTGGGGGCGGACCTTGCCCGGGCGTTGCGGTTCATGGTCCTTTTGAGCCTCAACCTCGCCGTGTTGAATCTGCTTCCCATTCCCGTCCTCGACGGCGGCAAGATCCTGCTGCTGCTGTTGGAGAAGGTGCACCCCAAGTCGGTGCGGCTTTACGTGCCGCTTTGCCTGGTGGGGGCCGTTCTCATCTTGGGATTGCTGGCCTATACTACGGTGTTGGACATCCGCCGGTTGATCATGTGAAACCGTCCCGCGGCCGATTTCCCCCTGAGGTATCTCCAATCGCTTCCCGGATTGCCAGATGAACGTCGAATTCAGACTGCCCGCGCTGGGCGAAAACATCGAAGACGGCGATATCGTCAACGTCCTGGTTCACGAGGGAGAGAAAATCGCGGCCAACCACCCGGTCTTCGAGTTGGAGACGGACAAGGCCGTCGTCGAAATCCCCTGCCCCCATTCCGGCAAGATCGCCAAGATCCACGTCGGCAAGGGCGACTCGGTTAAGGTGGGCCAGACGCTGCTGACGCTGGAGGCCGAGGCGGCCGAAGAACAGCCAGTGGCACCCGCCGGTGTGGAGACACCGGCGGGCAGGCCGCCGGTGGCACCCGCCGCAGGGCCACTTCCGGCGGGACCGGCGGCCCGACGGCTCGCCCGCGAACTGGGTGTGGACCTGCGGCAGGTCGCTGGCGGCGGAAGACACGGCCGGATCACCCCGGAAGACGTCCAGAGGGCGGCCGCTGGGAGACCACCGGGCAAGCCGGCAGTGCCACCCGGTCCCGCGCCCGCGGCGGTGGTTCCGCCGGGCGAGCCGGGAGAGGATGCCTGGGGCCCCGTCCGCCGTGAGCGGATCTCCAAGATCCGGCGGACGATCGCCGAGCAGATGGTCCGCTCCGCCGGGACCATCCCGCACGTGACCAACTTCGACGACGCTGACGTGACCGAGATGGAACACCTCCGCAAGGGCGTCCCGCCCGGATACCTCGGCGACGACTTCAAGCTGACCATGATGCCCTTCCTCATCAAGGCCGTGGCGCTGGCGCTGCGAGGTCACCCGCTGCTCAACGCCAGCCTCGACGAAGAGAACCAGCAGATCATCTACAAACAGTACGTCAACATCGGCGTGGCGGTGGACACGCCGCGGGGGTTGGTCGTCCCGGCGCTGCGCCACTGCGACCGCATGGCGATCCCCGAGATTGCCCGGGAACTGAGGACCCTGGCCGACCGTGCCGGGGCGGCGGAGTTTGCCGTGGAGGACCTCCGCGGCGGCACGTTTACCATCAGCAACCTGGGCGCGGTCGGCGGCAGCTACAGCACGCCGATCATCAACTATCCCGAGGTGGCCATCCTCCTGGTGGGCCGCTCCCGATGGATGCCGGTCGTCGGCGACCAGAAGATCGAAACCCGGCTGATGATGCCGCTGAGCCTCTCCTTCGACCACCGCGTGGTTGACGGAGCCGCCGCCGGCCGGTTCCTCAACGACGTGATCGACTATCTCCAGTCGCCCGGCAAGCTGTTATTGACTCCGATGACATCCGTTTAGTCCCAATACCGTTCAATTAAGTGCAATATCAAGGAGGATCAGGTGGCACCGGCGTCTCGCCGGTGAGGCATGAGTGAAAGCACTGCCACAGGTTCCCTCACACCGGCGAGACGCCGGTGCCACTGTG
>CAZUAM010000646.1:0-4068 GCA_964618095.1 uncultured Planctomycetaceae bacterium
GATGAGAAACGCTCCGTGGTGCTGATCCCAGACGGCGCCCACGGCACCAACCCGGCCAGCGCCAGCATGGCCGGTTTTCGCACTCTGCCCGTAAAAAGCACCAACCAGGGAGTGGTCGACACCGCCGACCTGGCCGCCAAGCTCGACGCACAAACGGCCGTGCTGATGATCACCAATCCCAACACCCTGGGAATCTTCGAGGACCAGATCGGGCGAATCACCCGCATGGTCCACGACGCGGGCGGACTGGTCTATCTGGACGGGGCCAACCTCAACGCCATCCTGGGCATCACCCGGCCCGGCGACTTCGGCGCCGATCTGATGCACTTCAATCCCCACAAGACCTTCAGCAGCCCACACGGCGGGGGCGGCCCCGGGGCCGGACCGATCGCCGTGGCCGAAAAACTCGCCCCCTACCTGCCCCTGCCCGTGGTGGTCAGAGAACCCGGCGGCTACCGCCTCGATTACGACCGGCCCCGGTCGATCGGCCGGGTGCGGACCTTCTTCGGCAACACGGGCGTGCTGGTCCGCATGTTCTGCTACCTCCTCACCCACGGCCCCGATGGCCTGCGACGTGTGGCCGAGGGCGCGGTGCTCAACGCCAACTACCTGCTGGCCCGCCTGAAGCACTTCCTGCCGGTGCCGCATGGGGAGCGTTGCCTGCACGAGTTCGTGGCCTCGCCCGCCGGGCTGAAGGCCGACCGGCACGTCTCCGCCATGGACATCTCCGCCATGGACATCTCCGCCATGGACATCGCCAAGCGGCTGCTGGATTACGGATTCCACGCCCCTACGGTCTACTTTCCGCTGGTGGTCCGCGAGGCGATGATGATCGAGCCCACCGAAACCGAAAGCAAAGCCACGCTCGACGCCTTTGCCGAGGCACTTTTTCGAATCACGGAAGAGCCCGCCGAGTTGTTGCACGAAGCGCCCCACACCACCCCCACCAGCCGCCCCGATGAAGTCCAGGCCGCACGCCGGCCCGTGCTGACCTGGTCTCCGTAGCCGCTTGCGGCTTAGCAGCGGAAGATCGCCGCGCCGCTGGCCGTTACGCTCCTCAGCAAATGACCGATTCGACTGAATGCCGATTGCTGATCGATCCACCGGGTTCCGGGGCCTGGAACATGGCGGTCGACCAGGCCCTGTTGGAGTGGTCGGCCGAACAGGGCGGCTGCTGTTGGCGTTTCTATGCTTGGGACGAACCGACGTTGTCCTTGGGGTACTTTCAAAGCTACGAGGACCGCTGGCAGCATACTCCCAGCCGAGACTGTCCGGCAGTTCGCCGTCTGACCGGCGGAGGAGCCATTGTGCACGACGCCGAGTTGACCTACAGCCTGGTCGTGCCCGGCAAACACCCCCTGGCCGCGCGGCGAAACCTGCTCTACCAAACAATCCACACCAGCCTGATCAGAGTGCTGGCCGACCTGGGCGTGACGGCCACGCTTTACCAGCGATCAGGCCGCCCGCAGCAGAAGCAACAGCCACTGCTCTGCTTCCGGCGCCGCGCGCCGGGTGACCTCCTGGTCGGCCCGGTCAAGATCGCCGGTAGCGCCCAGCGCCGACGTCGCCGCGCCGTCCTCCAGCATGGCAGTCTGCTGCTGCGACGCTCCGCCGCCGCGCCGGAGTTGGCGGCCTTGGAAGACCTGAGCGGAGAGGCTGTCCCGACGGATCGCCTGGCCGACGCCTGGCTGGGGGAACTTTCCGGTCGCCTGGCCGTCAAGTGGTGCCGCGAGGTGCTATCAGACCACCAGCGGCGCCGGGCCGCCGCCCTGGTGGAAAGCCGCTACGCCTCCGCCTGCTGGACCGAGAATCGCCGGGCCTAGCCGCCCCGGCCGCACAGACCCACTTTGACTGCCAAGCCAAATCGTGGTATCATAACCGGCGTGGTCGTGGGACGGCTCCGGGAACATCGAACTCAGGGGGGGATAAACCCGTCCGCTGTGCCGTCCGGACGGTGACCGTTGGCAAGCACTTCACAGAGGCACCTTCGTCTGCTCTTATCGCGCAATTCCGTCTCGTTTTCCTCTGTGAGATAGGCAGGAAAGCCAATGGAAGTCAAGCTGGTCGTTATGGGGGGAAAACGCGCCGGGCAGGAGGTGCCCGTTCCGCACTCCAAGTTTCTGATCGGCCGCGCGGAAGATTGTCACCTCAGGCCCGGAAGCGAACTGGTCAGCCGGCACCACGCCGTGATCCTGGTCGAAGAGGGATTCGTGACCGTCCGCGACTTCGCCAGCAAGAACGGCACGTTCGTCAACGGCGAAAGGATCAAGGCGGAGCGGGAATTGAAAGCCGGCGACCATCTGAAGATCGGACCGCTGGAGTTCGAGATCGAATTGGCAGTCCCCGTGGCCGGAAAGAAAAGACCAAAGGTCCACAACGTCCACGAGGCCGCCGCCAGGACCGTCGAAACCGTCAAATCTGCCCCAGACAACGAGGTGGACATCAGCGACTGGCTCGGCGATGACGAGGATTCCCCTACCCAGACCCGGACGGCCGAGATCCTGGCGATGGATACAACCTCCACTTCGGGAAACGAGCCGGGCGACACCGCCACGGTCCCCCAGCAAGGGCAAGAACAAGGCTCAGAGGGTGAAAAGCAGAAGAAGAAAGAGAAGCCGGACGATTTCGCCCATCGCCTCGAAGAGGCCAAAAAACAGGCCGCCGAAAGCAGCACCTCAGCCGCCGACGACGTGCTCCGGCGGTTCTTCGGCCGTAAGTCATGAGAGGTCCTGCCGTTTCCCCGCTCCGGCACACGGCACTCCCGGGGCCTGTCTCCCACCGCAACGACGGCAACTCGAGTTCAAGGGGCGTGACTGGAAAGTCGATTTGGCCTAGAAGTAGGGACACCAGCAAACAACCGCCACCCCCGCCGCTTAGCAGACGGGCCACTCCCGTCGAGAAAACATGGTGAGACCCTCCCACAAACAGCGCAAATCGGCCGCCTTGTTGGGACTGGCCTTTGATAACGACGACGGTCACACCCGGCTGACGCGTGGAGAGAACTTCGTCCTCTACGGCGGTACCCAGCGAACACACGCCGTGATGCAGGAAACGGCCCTGAAGATCAACGAGCACCTCGACAAACGGGGTAAACGTCTGGAAGACGTCTCCGTCAGCGAACTCCGCGAGATCTGCCTCGACGTCAAGGATTCGGCCGCCGACCGCTAACGCCCCGTCAAGACTGAACTGAGAACCTGGGTGCCCGTGGCGGCTTGCCCGCCACCGTGTCCCAGGGGCAGGCAATCCCCACCTGGCACCGGTCGTCGACAAGCCCTCCCCTTCTGCCGCACGCCGTTTCCGCCCGGATCGCGCAGCAGGGAGTGATTCGCCGCGCCGCGCGATACTCCCCGCCCTTCGGTGTGACTGCGGCCCCCAACACCCTCTTTCGGGCCCTGCCGGCGGTGCTATCTCCCCTGCAAATCCTGCCTTGGCACCGCCGATAATCTCCGCGCAATCCGTCTCCCTTGTCACATCCTCCCGCTTTTTCTGAGTGACCACAACTCGCGGCCCGTTTTTTCGATGCTTTTCCGCAATGGCAGTGTATTTTATCTACATTGAAACGGGGCGGTTGTTGATGGTGGAGGATCAATCCCGTGGGGAAAGCCAAGAAGACGACCAAGCCCAAACAGGCGCCGACCGCCAAGAAGACTGCCGCTGCCAAAGGGACCTCGACGGCCAAGAAGAAATCCACCACCCAGCAGGGCCCGGACACGGCGACGACCGACGAACGCCGCTCCGGACAAGACCGCCGCAAGATGTCCGACCGGCGGAAGAAGAATCAGCCGGTGGCCGTGGAGCGCCGCAACGTGCAGCGCCGCGTCAAGGTCAATCGCCGGCGACAGATCGATCCGACTACCTGCGAGCGGGACTACACGCCCGACGAGATCGAGTTCATGAACGCCCTGGATGAGTACAAACGTGCCAGCGGTCGGATGTTCCCCACTTGCAGCGAACTGCTGGAAGTGATCAAAAAGCTCGGCTACCAGAAGCACTCCAATACCGAAACAGCCGGCTAGCCCGAAGTTCCGGAAGAGAATCGCATCTAAGTAATTGAGAACAAACGACTTA
>CAZUAM010000647.1:0-4064 GCA_964618095.1 uncultured Planctomycetaceae bacterium
GGGGCCAGGCGTTCGAGATCGAAGTCGTCGACGAGAAGGGCCGGAAGTTGCCTAAAGAGGTCCGCATCCACTACCGCTTCGAAGATCCCGAGGGGAGCACGACCGAAGAAGTCAAGCTGATGCAGTTCATCAACGGCGCAACGGCCGCCCGGGGCCTGACCGGTGCCGCGGCAGACCTGCGGAAAAAGGGCATGATGATCGCCCGCCGCCAGAACGTTGCCCGGCCGTTCTCCTATTGGGTCGAAGGAGGCGACGACAACTCGATGGCCTACCGCCCGATCTCGGTGGAAGTCGTCGATCCGCCGGGCCTGAAGTCCCCGCGGGTCAAATTGACCCCGCCGTCCTACACCGGCTGGCCATCGGAGACGGTCAAGGGCAAGCTGATTCGGGCCCTGGTCGGGACACGCGTGCAGATCTCGGCCGGGACAACCAGGCCGCTGAAGTCCGCCGTCGCCTGGCTGGCGGACGGTCGCCGGATCGACGGCGGGCTGACCGACCGGCAGGGGCGGGCCGTGGCGGCGGAGTTCGTGATCGAGAACGCCGGTGAGGAGGAGGCGCTGGGCTCAGTCCGGTTCGAGCTGATCGACAAGGAGGACCTCAGCGGGGAGGTCGGTTGGGAAATTCGCGCCGTGCCCGACCAGCCGCCCTCCGCGTCGATCAAACGGCCCAGCGACACCGTCTTCGCCACGCCCCAGGCCGTGGTGCCGCTGGAAGTGGCGGTCGCAGACGACCTGGCCATCCGCCAGATCACCCTGGTGCTGCGCCCGGCCAATCGGCCGGAAGAGGGCCAGCCCGAGCCGGAGCAGTCCCTGCCCCCGCTGTACACCGGGCCCGAACGGGTCGAGCCCCAACCGGCCGGAGGACTCTCTCGGCGGGCCGAGCCGGGCGATCGCCGGGAGGTCCGTCACCGCTGGGAGCTGGCCGAGCTGGAACTGCCGCCGGGTACCGAACTTACCTTCCACGTCACCGCCACCGACTACCGGCCGCAAACCGGCAACAGCGAGCCGCGACGCCTGATCGTGATCACTCTCGAGCAGCTCCAGGACCGCATCGCCGGCCGCGAAGGCCAGATCCTGGCCGAGCTCCGCCGGGTGTTGAAGATGCAGCGGGGGAGCCGGTCGCAAGTCGAATCGCTGAGAATCCGGCTGGCAGAGATCGGACGTCTCGAGCAGCTCGACCTGGACCGCCTCCAAGGGGCCGAACTGAACCAGCGCGAGGTGAAGCGGAGCCTGACCAGCCGCAGCGACGGCGTGCCCATGCACGTGCTGGCGCTGCTGGCCGACCTGGATAACAACAGGCTCGACAGCCCCGACGTCCGCCGCCGCATGCAGACCCTGCTCAGCGAGATCGACCGGCTGGGGCGCGAGCACCTGGCCCTGATCGGTCGCGAGCTGACGGCCGCGATCAAGTCTGCCCAGATCCGACTGCAAAACCAGCCGCTGCCGAAGCCCGGCGACGAGAAGAAGCCAGCGAAACCTCCCGGCCGCGACGCCCAGGTTGCCGCTTCGCTTCGCACCGCCGGCGAGCACCAGGACAAGGTGATTGCCTCGTTGGAAGCCATGCTCGACCAACTGGCCCAGTGGGAAAACTATCGGCGCTTCCACCGCGAGATCAGCCAGTTGTTGCGGGATCAGCAGAAACTGGGACGCCGCACGACCGAAGTGGGGCGCGACACCTTGAGTAAACAGCTCAAGGATCTGCTCCCGCAAGAGGCGGCCGATCTGAAGATCCTCGCCGGACGGCAGCTCGAACTGGCCCGGCGATTCGACCGGATCCAAGACGCCATGGACCGGGCCGTCGCCGAGCTCGACCAGAGCGATCCCCTGGCGGCCGCAACCGTCTCCGACGCCCTGGCCGAAGCCCGGCGGCTGGCCATCAGCGGGCAGATGCTCACCAGCGGCGGCCACCTGGAGCGCAACCAGATCGGCCAGGCGACCGCACGGCAGCAGCAGATCATTGAGGATCTCCAGGAGGTGCTCGACGTCCTCGCCGATCGCCGCCACCACGAGCTGGCCCGGCTGGTGAAGAAACTCAGCGAAGCCGAAGCCGAGTTGGCCGAGATCGAGCGCAGACAGGCCGAGCTGCGCAAGAAGATGGAAGAACTTTCGCAAACCCCCGACGATGCCCGGCGCCGCCGGGAGTTGCAGCGGCTGGCCCGGCAGCAGACCGAGTTGCAGCAAGAGACCGAGCGCCTGGCCCGACGCCTCCAACGCCTCCTGGCCGAGCAAGCGGCGGGAAGCACTCGGCAGGCCGCCGGGCACATGGGGCAGGCCGGGCAATGTGCCGGGCAAGGCAACTGCCAGGGAGCCGGCCGAGAGGCCGCCGCCGCCCAGAACGCCCTCCAACTGGCCCGACGCCAACTGGCCGCCCGACGCCGCCAGGCCCAGGCGGAGCTGGCCACCGAACAACTCGCCGGACTGGAAGACAACCTGAAGCACGTCCGCCGCCGCCAGCAAAACATCCTCGGGGAAACGCAGCGGTTTGCCGGGCTTCAGGCCCGGGGCGAGCTGACCCGGGCACAGACCGCCAGTCTGCGGGACCTGGCACGCCAACAAGGATCGCTCCAGGCGGACACCGCCCAGCTCGGCGACAAACTCGCCGGTGCCGGGGCGTTCCAGTTGACCCTCTCACGTGCCGGCCGATCGATGGGCCGGGCGGCCGCGCTGCTGAACCGCCATCAGACCGGCCCCCCCACGCAAGAGGCCGAAGAAGACGCCCTGGGACGCCTGGACCTGTTGCTCGAGGCCCTGAAGAAGGACCCGGCGGCCGACGGACAAACCGGCGGTGCCGGCGCCGGCAAGGGAGGGCAGGGGGGCAAACCCGGTGCAGTCCAGATGCTGGCCCAGCTCAAACTGCTGAAGCTCCTCCAGGAAGAAGTCAACCTCCGCACTACGGAGTTGCACAACGCGGCCGACGCCGCCAAGCCCTTGACCGACGAGCAGCGACGTCAGTACGTGGCGCTGAGCGAGGAACAAGGCCGGCTGGCCGACCTGACGTCGCAACTGCTGCAAGTCCAGCAGCAAGCCCCCGAGGACGACCCGGACGCATTGCCCGACGTACAGCCCGAACAGGACGAAGAAGAGGGAGGGCTGTTGCCCAGCGAGGAGGAAATGCCGTGAAGAAAACGCCTGCCGCCATCCTGTTGCTGATCGGCGCCGGGACGTTGGCCCTGGCAGTCGGGCCGCTGCCGGCCCAGCCCGAGGCACCACCGCCCCGCTCACTCGACGACCAGTTGCCCGACGACCGAAGCGCCGATCCAATCGACGAGTTGGACCGCGAGTTGTTCGGCCCGGGCGACGAGCAGATCAAACCGGGGGATCCGCCCGGCGAAGGGCCCGAAGACCTGCGCGCCCGACTGCAACGCGAACTCGGCGCAGCCGGTGTGGCCGAAGACGACAACCCCCTGCTGGAGGTCACCCGACAAATGCGCGAGGTCGAGGGGCGAATCGCCCGGAACGACTCGGGCCTGATGACCCAAGGACAGCAACAGCAGATTGTCGCCGACCTGGAGCGGCTGATCGAACAGGCCCGCAAAAGCTGTCAGGGGGGCAAGCCGGGCAGCACGCCGTCGAAGGTGGCTTGGGGCGGCCAGCCGAAGCAGGGCCCCCCGGGGAAGAAACCCGGTACGACACCCGGCGTAGCCCCCGTCCAAGAGACCGGAAACGGCGAGAACCGCAAGCCCGACAGGCAACAGATGCAAACGCTGATGCAACAGCTCTGGAAAGTGGCACTCCCCCTGCAACAACGGAAGCAGCTTCTCCAGTCGCCCTTCGACGAGTTCCTGCCCAAGTATGAGCTGCTGACCGAGCAGTATTTCAGGCGCCTTTCGGAAGAGAAAGACGACCGGTAGCAGATCACCAGCCACCAATGACGAATGGCGAATGAGGAGAACGTCGGCCGTTTGCCACCCAGGAATCATTACGGGTTGCCCACTGCTGACGGCTCAGTTGTGGGATTTGGGTGGCAATGAATTGCCACCCCCCAATTCACCTTACTGTCCACTATCCGTTAAGGGGCAAGTATCAGTACATTGGAGTCACTTTTTTGTCACAACAATGACAAGT
>CAZUAM010000648.1:0-4059 GCA_964618095.1 uncultured Planctomycetaceae bacterium
CACCGGGATCTTCTTTGCCACCGCTCAGGACCTGGTGCGCAAGGACGTGCTGGAGATGTTGTTTCGGCTGTTCGACCGGGAAGGGCTGCAACTGATTCCGGCGATCGAGTTTGCGGCGCCGCTGCCGGAGTTGGAGGCAATCCGGCGTGAGGGTGGGCCGGGGAGTCAGGCCATCGAGTGGATCGGTCCGGAAGGCACCACCTGGAGCGAGAAGCACGGGACCCGGCGAGGATTGTGCCCCTATTACAACCTGCTGGAACCGCGGGTGCAGGGGGCGATGTTGAAAGTGGTTCGGGAGCTGATCCAAAGATATGCCCACCACCCGTCGTTTGCCGGGCTGGCGATTCAGCTTTCGGCCGACGGCTATGCCCAGTTGCCCGGTCCCGATTGGGGAATGGACGACGTCACGATCGCCCGTTTCCAGCAGCACGCCAATTTGCAGGTGCGGGGTACGGGGGCGACGCGATTCGCTCAGCGAGCCCGCTTCCTCCGCAGCCAAAACCACCGCCGGTTGTGGGTCCAGTGGCGGGCCGGCGAGTTGAGCCGCTTTTACGACAAGGTACATGCCGAGCTGAGCGCGCTTCAACCGGGCAGCCGCCTCTACCTGGCCGATGCAGGCGCGCTGGGCGGGGCCGCCTTGGAGGGTGATCTGCGGCCCGTCCTGCCGCGGACGATGACAACTGCCGAGGCGCTATTGCGGGTGGGGATCGACAGGCGGCATTATCAGGACAACAAAGGGCTGGTGTTGCTGCGCCCCGAGCGGATTACCCCCGGCGGACGCCTGGGCGCCCGGGCCGTAGACCTGGAAATCAACCAGATGCCCGACGTGGACGACTACTTCCGTAGTCTTTCCACGCCGGGTAGCCTGTTTTTCCATCGGCCGCGGCAAGTCCGGATCGAATCGTTCGACCGGCAGAGTCCTTTCAAGCCGTCTTACACGTGGCTGGTTGCCCAGCCCGTTCCGTCGGGGCCACAGAACCGGCGGCGGTTCGTCCACAGTCTGGCCACGCTGGACCCGCAGGTGATGGTCGACGGCGGTTGGATGCTGCCGCTGGGACAGGAGGATTCGATCCGGCACGTAGTGGCCGCCTATGGCCGCTTGCCGAGGATACCTTTTCAGCGGGCCGACGGCGGCGGAGCGGGCGCGGCGGAGCCGGTGACGTTTCGCTACGGGACGCACGGCGGCCGGACATACGTATACGTGGTCAACGATGCCCCGTTTGGCACCACGGCCTGGGTTCGCCTCAATGCCCCCACCGATTGCCTTCTGGAGGAGTTGACCGGCTGGCGAGACGCGGCCCAGTTGAACCACGATGCCCAGGGAGCCTATTGGAAGGTTGACCTCCAGCCGTACGATCTGGTGGCCGTGCAGTTGTCGGAGCCGGGGGTGAAGCTTTTCCAGCCACGGGTTTCCTTGCCCCCGGCGCTGAAGAAGGCTTTGGGGCAGCGGATCCGCGAATTGGGTGCTCGGGCGGCCCTGTTGCGCAATCCGCCGCTATTGAAGGTCCTGGAAAACCCCAGGTTCGAACGGCCGCCCGCTGGTGGAAATCAGCTACCCGGTTGGTCTACCACCCAGGCCCAACAGCCCGGAGTCACCATCCAAGCGGACAAGACGCAGAGTCACCAGGGTAAGCAGTCGGTAAAGATGACCACCAACGGTCCGTGGGCCTGCCTGGTCAGCCAGCCCTTTGAGCCGCCGGCCACGGGTAGGTTGTCGATGTCGGTCTGGCTCCGCGTGGACGATGCCGCTGCTCAGCCGTCGTTGCAGTTGGCGTTGGAAGGGAAGCTGGGCGGTCAGCGTTATTACCGCCACGCCCCGGTTGGCTCGGCACCCGCAGCCGTGCGGGCTGCGGTGCCCATCGGCACCAACTGGACCCAGTACGTCTTCCAGGTCGACGATCTGCCCCTGGAAGGACTTTCCCAATTGCACGTGCGGTTCGACCTGAGGGGACCGGGAGAGGTGTGGGTCGACCAAGTGCAGTTGTTCGATCTGGCATTCAGCGTGAACGAACGCAAAGAGCTCAACAAGCTGATCACGCTGGCCAACGTGACGCTTGAAGAGGATAGGATAGGCGATTGCCTGCGGCTGCTGGAGGGCTATTGGCCGCGGTTTCTGGAAGAGAACGTTCCACTTCCGCCGGGCGGCGTGCCCGGTCCGCCGGCCCCCCAACTCGTCAAACCGCCCAGGCAATCCCCGCAAAAAACCAGCCTCCTGGACCGCGTCAAGAGCTTCCTGCCGATCAGGCGTTGAGGCATTCGTGGGCGTGCGGCCGAGCGGTGCGTTCCCACGCAGAGCGTGGCAACGAGGGTGGGCTGGACGGGTTCGACGAACGCGTACAGTACACCGCAGAGGACTCGAACCTCTAACCTTCGGTTCCGTAGACCGATGCTCTATCCAATTGAGCTAGCGGTGCAGAATACGATTTGGCGGCTTATCCTGCCGGTTCCGGTGAGCCGGCAGCATCCTGGTGTCGCTCGTCGCCACGCCACCCCGGCACCATTGGGGGGGGCATGTCACGCCTGTGCGACCCTTCCGCGATGCCGCCCCGGGAAGGAAACCTATGCCCCAAGAATACCACAACGCCCGCCGGCGGCAAGCCCAGCCGGGGGGAGGCAGCGGCCCCACGCGCTCCGGGGAGATGCTTCAACGGGCGCTAGGCCTCGGGTAGCTCGTAGCCCTCTCTTCGCGGACGTTCCAGAAGGCCGCACGCCTGGGGATCGCCGAGAATCGATTCTCTCTTGCCGTCCCACTTCAGATGCCGTCCGGTGAGGTAGGCGATGTTTGCCAAGTGGCAGCAGACGGTCGCCTGGTGACTTTGTTCCAGGTCGAGCCGCGGCCGCCGCAGCCGATCAGTCCGATCCACACGCGGGCGGCGGCCGGCTGCTTGCCGGAGGCATGAAGGGCGGGCCCCAGGGCGGCCATAGCCGATGCCGCCGCCTTGACGAATTGCCGACCGATTCACGGGTGCAACTGTCCGGCCCGAGGGGTTACCTTGTCGATGTTTGGCGTGATCTCGGCGTCGACGTTACCCAGGGCCCAGGCGATCCCGCCCAGCAGGATCTGCTGGAAGGTGGGGTTGGTCCAGACGTCCTCGCGGTGTCCCATGGCGGTGAAGAAGACGCGGCCCTTGCCGTGGGGCCGGGCCCAGGTGGAGGGAAACGGCGGGCGTTGATACATGGCGCCCTTCATCCCTTGGGAGTCTTGGGCCAGGATCACGTGCATGTTCTTGGCAAAGTCTCGCAAGGCGTACCACTCGTCGTTCAGCCGGAACGATCCGGCCAGGCCCTTGATCCCGGGGAACTTCGGCGAGGTCACCTTCATGGTGGACTCCTGCTGCGCGCCGTGGGAAACGAACCCGGCGCCCACCATGGCAACGCACCGCTGGAACTCCGCGCCCGGCTTGTCACCCCAGTAGCAGGCCGAGTGGATTGCCACCAGCGGCTTGCCGGCGGCAACCGCTTTGACCAGCCGTCGGGCTCCCTGGGGCGTCATGGGCGGGGTGTTCCTCACGCTGGGCTGGGTCATGTCGCCGCAGTTGTACAGCGCGATTGCATCGTACCCGTCCAGGTCGCGGTCGAATACCCGGCCGTCCTTGGTACACTCCAGCTCGAAGCCGGCCTTCTTGCCCAGTTCCGTGAGGATCTTCTCGGAATGGCTCGGGGCGTCGCCCTTGCGAGCCACGACCGAATGTTCGTATCCGACACTGCGGGTGAAGTAGAGCAGCTTCTGCCTTTTCTTTTCGGCGGCGGCTACCCAGCCCAAGGGAAAGCTCGACAAACCGAGCACCGCGGCACCGCTGGTGAGCAACATGTCACGACGTTTCATGGCAGCATCTCCGGTTAAGTGGAAGAAGAAGAGGGATGTCGGTGGACGTTATCCAGCATACCCGATCGGTAGGCAAAAGCCAAGCACCGGGGCCCGCGGGCAATCCGGACGGGGGCGTCCGAGAATCCGGCCTTGGCCCTTGGACAACTCTCCTCAACGGCCTTCAAATAGCAACGACCCGACAGAAAGCTGGAAACGCGGCTCAAATCGCTACTGACGTGTGCCACGGCCGT
>CAZUAM010000649.1:0-4035 GCA_964618095.1 uncultured Planctomycetaceae bacterium
ACCGACGGCCCGCTGGCTACCGTCAACCGCGCCCAGCAGGCGGTAAGAGGGCTGAAGCAGCGAGAACCGAAGCGCAGCCGCCCGATCATCGTGATGATCCGGGGCGGGACCTACTACCTGAAGCAGCCGATCCGCTTCGTCCCGGAGGACTCCGGCACGCAGCAGGCGCCGGTCATCTACCAGGCGTACGGCGACGAGCGGCCGGTTCTAAGCGGCGGGGTGCGGATCACCGGCTGGCAGGTCGACGACGACGGCCGGTGGCAGGTGGCGCTGGAAGACGTAAAGAGCGGCAAATGGTCGTTCGCCCAGCTTTTCGTGGGCGATCAGCGGCGATTCCGTCCGCGGCTGCCCAAGCAGGGTTACTACAAGATCGCCAAGGAGTTCCCCCCTTCGCCGAAGGCCGCCGGCAGAGGATTCGACCGGTTCGGCTTCGCCGACGACCAGCTCAAGGCCGATTGGGCCAACCTGAAGGACGTGGAGGTGCTGGGCTTTCATCAATGGTCCGCCTCCCGCATGCGCGTCGCCTCGATCGACGCGGAGCAGCATATCGTCACCTTCACGGGAACCACCCGCGGCACCAGCGGCTGGGCAAAGTTCCCCGCGGGACATCGCTTCCGGGTCGTCAACGTCCGCGAGGCGCTCGGCGAACCCGGCCAGTGGTATCTTGACCGACCGAGCGGCCGGTTGACGTACGTTCCCAAACCGGGTGAACAGCCGGGCAAAACCGTGGTCGTCGCCCCACGCCTCAGCCGGCTGCTGACCCTGATCGGCGACGTGAAACAGCGCACCTGGGTCGAGCACGTCCGCTTGCAGGGCCTCACGTTCGCCCACTCCAACTGGGTGCTTCCCCCGGCCGGCCAGGTCTTCCCCCAGGCGGACATCGGGCTGGACGCCGCGGTCACCGCCGTCGGCGCACGCCGGATTTTGCTGGACCGCTGCGCGGTCCGTCACACCGGCGGCTACGCCATGGCCTTTGGCGTTGCCTGCCAAGAGAACCGCGTCGAGGGCTGCGAGCTGGTCGACCTCGGCGGCGGCGGGATCAAGATCGGCCACGCCGGCCCCGGCTCTTGGCAGGACGTCGGGCGCGTGGCGGGAGATCCCGAACTGATCGTCTCCCGACACGTGATCCGCAACTGCCTGATCGCCCACGGCGGACGGCTCCACCCCGCCTCCGTGGGCGTCTGGATCGGACACTCCCCCCACAACACGGTCGAGCACAACGACATCTTCGACTTCTATTACACGGGCCTTTCCGTGGGCTGGGTCTGGGGTTACCGCGAAAGCCAGGCCCATCACAACAACATCGGCTACAACCACGTGCACACCATCGGCCAGGGCGTGCTCTCAGACATGGGCGGGATCTACACGCTGGGCGTCTCGCCCGGCACCAAGGTCCACCACAACCACTTCCACGACGTGCAGTCCTACGGTTACGGCGGCTGGGGCCTCTACACCGACGAGGGCTCCTCGGGAATCGAGATGAGCAACAACCTGGTCTACCGCTGCAAGACCGGCGGGTTCCACCAGCACTACGGTAGGGAGAACCACATCGAGAACAACATCCTGGCCTTCGGTACCCTGCACCAGATCCAGCGCACCCGCACCGAGAAGCACATCTCCTTCTTCTTCGAGCGGAACATCGTCTACTGGGACAACGACAGCCCCCTGCTGGGCAGCAACTGGCGGGACGACAACTTCCGGATAGACCGCAACCTCTACTTCCAAGCCGCCGGCAAGCAGGTGACGTTCCCCGGCGGGTTGACCTTTAGCCAGTGGCAGCAGAAGCGGGGACAGGACAAGCACTCGATCGTTGCCGACCCACTGTTTGTCGATCCCGGCAAGGACGACTTCCGCATGAAACCCGGCTCACCGGCGATGAAGCTCGGCTTCAAGCCGCTGGACGTCTCCCAGGCCGGGCGGCAGATTCCGCCGCAGTTGACCAAGGACCTGCCGCCGGTCCCCCGGGCGTTTGACTAGTCACGGTCCGGCCGGCGGATGCTCATGTGGCTGATCGAGAGGTCCGCGTCGGTACACGCCAGGCGGAAATCGGAGCCGTTGGCTCTGCCCACAAAGCGGGCGTGAGGAATCACGAAGGTGACCTCCTTCCAGGTCTGGCTCTGCTGGATCGCTTGGGGTGGCCCGTCGCGGAACTGCTGCTGCGTCCCGCTGACTGACGAATTGCTCGAATCGTAGTGCAGGCGAAACTCCTTCGGCCCGGCGTCGAAGTAGCCGATCGTGACCTCCACCGGCTCGTCCCCGTCGAACAGGAAGGCGTCGTCCACCTCGAAGTACAGGTAGCGGTTGGCGGCGGAGAACCGGTTTCGGGTCGTGCTCCAGGCTGTCTTGCCGCCGACGACCTTTTCGACGATCGGGCCGTCGCCGTCGGGCCGGGGAACGATTGCCAGCCCGTCGGACTTGCCGGGCATTGCCGAGATGACCGCCGGCGCCGGGCGGCCGCCGGCCGGATCGATCCTCTCTCGGCGGTGGAACTTCTCGGCGTATCGGCGCGTGAGCTCGATGTACTGCCGGCCGTATTCGGCCGTTTCGCAAATCTCGGTCCCCTCGTGCAACTCGTTCCAGGTCTCCAGGTGGACCAGCCAGGGCCGGCGGGCCCGGTGCATCGCCAACAGCTTTTCCCAGGCGCGACAATAGAAGCGGCCGCCCTCTCGCTTGCGGACCAGCGGCTGGCGGCCCGGCACCGCCGAATGGTCGTAGCCGGGGCCCAGGCCTGCGGTGTCCAGAAGTCTCGGCCGCAGCGCAGCTCCCCACTCGTACTGGCTGTCGGCCTCACCCGGCCAGCCGGTCATCTTCACCAGGTACAGATCGCTCCCGAAATCGGTCCGAAACATCTTCCGAACCGCCGGCAGCAATTCGGCGTCGACCTTCTTGGCGAAACTGGGCGAGTAGAGCAACACCAGCGGCCGGCCGTCGATCGAGGCCCGGTGCCGCGGCGGGATCAGCGAGAAGAAGTCGCGAATCGTCCCGTAGAACCACAACCGGCCGGCCGGCGTGGTCAAGTCCACGTGGTATCGCCCGCTGTTGTGACGCAGCGTGCTGGTGTCGTAGAACATGCCGATCTTCGGTGGGGTCTTGCCCTGCTGCAACAGCCGCTCTCGCGCGGCGACCAGCTTCGGCAGCCCCTCGTTGCTCCAGCCGGAATGGGAACTGGGCGCGCCCCAATAGACCGGCAGGGCGACGTCGATCCCCGCCGCGATCATGTCGGCCAGCTCGCGCGTGTGCCAATCGATGTTCTTGTAGCTGAAGCCTTCCAGTCTGGGCGGATGATCGGTCAGGGCGTCGGTGCCGTCGCCATCGACGACGTGCGCCCGGGTGGCGGCATCGTACCAGTAGAAGTAGGTGGTGGCGATCAGCGGCGCGCCGCGGCGGAAACTACCCGTCGCGGACGCCTCCGGTTTCACCGGGCCGACGAACTCACCCGGCGGCGCCGGTAAGCCGAAATCGGCGGGCAGGTCGGCCCCCAAAATCCCACAAAGAAGCATCAAGATCGCAGGTGCTTGTGTCATGACGGTCTCCACGGCTCGTTTCGAGACTTGGCATTCGCGCACTACACCAACGGCGGTGTCACGACTGAATCCGGGCGCTCAGCCAAGGGGAGGGTGACCTCAATGTAGCTCTTCGGCACACATCATGCAACTTGGCCGCGGGCAGCCGCGTGGCCCTTGGGCAGGTGTTGAGTCCGCTCAGTGGCAACAGTCTGTCACACCCGATCCGGACGGCGGGGCATCCTGGTTTACGCCCCCCCCCCCCAGCTTCACGTGCCGCTGGGCGTTCCGGCGATTTTTTTTCGAATCTCTCGGGGGGGAAGGTGTTTTTTTGATTGACGTTCTTCCGTAAGCTGCTAGATTCAACGGTTGCACGTCCCGGCGGTCTGAGACGTTCACCTCGGCGATCCGGCCAGCTTGGCCACCGGGACAGGGAGGGCAGTCATGGGCCGTCTTGTCGCTCATCCCGGCCGGGTCCGGATCGCCGCTTACGATGTCGTCCGCATCGTGCTGGGGCTGGTGTTGCTTTCGG
>CAZUAM010000650.1:0-4028 GCA_964618095.1 uncultured Planctomycetaceae bacterium
CTGACCGGCCGGCGGTCAAACGGGAATTCTCCAGCGACACGGGGGGCGGCAGTCAACTGCCGCCTCCCGATGCGCCCTGCGCAGGGAGGGAGTGGCAGTTGACTGCCGCCTCAATCAAGATCAGTTGACTCCAGCGCCGAAGGAGCCGACCACCGTGAACCGGCAACCTGCACTCCAGCGACGCGAGTTCCTGGCTGCCGTCGGCAGCGCCGCGAGCGCGGCGTACCTCATTCCGTCGGGCGTCCTGGCGGCAGCGGGGAAGTCCGGGGCCAATCAGCGTCTGACCGTGGCGCAGGTGGGCATCGGCGGAATGGGCGGCGCGCATCTCGGGATGATGCTGAAGTTCCGCGAGCTGGGGGTGGCCAACATCGCGGCCGTCTGCGAGGTCGACGAGAACCGGCTCCGCAACGCCCTGAAGAAAGTCGGCCCCGGATGCACGCCCTACCGCGACTACCGATACGTTCTGGAGCGCCGCGACGTCGACGCGGTGATCATCGCCACGCCCGATCACTGGCACGCGGTACAGACGGTGCACGCCTGTGAGTCGGGCAAGCACGTGTACGTGGAGAAGCCGGCCAGTTGCACGGTGGAAGAGGGCAAGGCGATGGTGGCCGCCGCCGGTAAGCACCGCCGCGTGGTCCAGGTCGGCTCGCAGGCGCGATCCGCCAAGCCGGCCCACGACGCCTGCACCTTTATCCGCAACGGGATGCTCGGCAAGGTACGGAAGGTCACCTGCTGGCACAGCCTCAACCCGACCGGCGGCACCCAGGCACCCGCCGCCCCACCGCCGGAGCTGGACTGGGACCTCTGGTTGGGCCCGCTTCGCTGGCGGCCCTACGTGCCCGGGGCCTATTGCCCGGGCGTGTTCCGCTGGCTGATGGAATCGGGCGGCGGGGTGATCCGCGACCGCGGCGCCCACGTGATGAGCGTCGCGCTGTGGTGCATGGACGCCGACCGGCAGACGCCGGTGAGCGTCGAGGCCACGGGCACACCCACGACCAAGGGCATTTGGGACTGCCCGCCGCGGATGAAGGTCGTCTATACCTTCAAGGACCCCGACTGGCAGTTGATTTGGGAACAGCCGGGCGACGTTCGGGGTCCCGGCGGGTTTGGCCTGGTGTTTCACGGCGAGAAGGACACGCTGGTCGTCTGCCGCGACGGCACCCGCATCGACGCGGAACTTCAAAGTCCCCGCCGGCGGCGTGGAGGTCTATCGCATGGACAAGCACGCCGACTACAACATGAACCACAAGGAGGACTGGATCCGGGCCATCAAGGCCGACAGCAAGCCCTGTATGGACATCGAGATCGGCCATCGTGTAGCCAACATGAACAACCTGGGCAACATGTCCTACCTGTTGGGGCGGAAACTCCGTTGGGACGGGGCCAGCCAGCGCGTCCTCGACGACCAGCAGGCCAACCGCATGCTCGGCAAACCGCAACGGTATCCGTATCACCTGTAATGGGCCGAGCCAGATAACGGTTTCGGCTGCCGGTTCCCAAGCTCCAGCTTGGGAACCAGATAAGTCCCAGCCTTTGAGGTCCGCCGATGCTTCGCAGGCTTTGCATTCTGACGGCCGCCGGAATCGTCTGTCTCTGCTCGGCAGGCACACTCCGCAGCGACGAGGGCAAGCCCCTTCGATCCGCGGTCGAGTTGACCGCACAGCGGCGCGACGAGTCGGGCAGGGCCGTGTCGCAAAAGCTGACGATCGACCCGCCCAGGACCGCGGTGGTGGTCGTCGACATGTGGGACCGGCACTGGTGCAAGACCTACACGGCCCGCGTGGGAAACATGGTGCCGCGGATGAACCGCACCCTGGCCGCGGCCCGGAAGCTGGGGATCCAAGTCGTGTTCGCGCCTTCCGACGTCGTGGCGTTTTACAAGGACTATCCGCAGCGCAAGGCGATGCAGGCGATCCCCCAGCAGCCGGTGCCGGGCGGGATCGAGTTCAATCCGCCCGGTCCGCCGGGTGGGCGGGATTGTTGCGAATGCGGCCCGGACCGGCCCTGCAAACACGGCGCAGTCTGGAGCCGCCAGCAGAAAGATCTCCGGATCGCCGAGGGCGACCTGATCGCCGACTGCAACAACGGCCGGGAGCTGCTCAATCTGTGCGGAGGGCGCGGCATCGACACGCTGGTCTACATGGGCGTGGCCAGCAACATGTGTGTCCTGAACCGCAGTTGCGGGATCATCAACATGAAGCGGCACGGGCTCCGCGCCGTCGTTGTGGGTGATCTGGTCGAGGCAATCACCGCCAACCGTTGCGACCCGGCCACGAAACAAAAGGACCTCAACTTCACGCCCGCCAAGGGCAGCGCCCGGGTGCAGCGATACCTGGAACAACACGTGGCCCCCACGATCGAAAGCCGGCAGGTGATCACCGCCGCGGGGATGGATCCGCACGCCGATGACCGGCGGCCGCACGTTGTGTTCGTGATCGCAGAGCAGGAATACGATTCGCAGAAGACGCTGCCCGCGTTCGCCGCGAAGTATCTCGCTGGTGATTTCCGATCGAGCTTCGTTCTCGCCAAGGGCCACCAGGGCGAGGACCGCCACGACGTGCCGGGGCTGGAGGCCCTCTACGACGCCGACCTGCTGGTGCTTTCCATGCGGCGCCGGGCCCTGCCGGTCGTGCAGATGGACCACCTGGAGCGCTACATCCGTTCGGGCAAGCCGATGGTGGGTATCCGCGTCTCGATCGTGCCGTTCCAGGTCAGCTCGGCCCCGCCGGGCCACGTGATCTGGTCGGCGTTCGATCGGGAGGTGTTGGGCTGTCACTACCGGGGCTATGCCGCCGAGTCGCGCCAAAGCGGCTGCGACGTGTGGGTCCTGCCGGAGGCGGCCGATCACCCGATCCTCAAAGGCGTGCAGCCGGCGAAGTTCCACAGCCGGTGCTGGCTCTACAAGCTGCGCCCGCTGGCCGAGACGGTCACACCGTTGATGGCGGGGCGCTGGTCGGCCGAAGGGCCCACGGAACCGGTGGCCTGGACCAACACCTACCACGGCGGCCGCGTGTTCTACACCTCCCTGGGTCACCCCGACGATTTCAAGCTCGAACCGTTCAACCGCCTGCTGCTAAACGGCATCCGCTGGGCGTTGGATCGAGCCGGTACGAACGATTAGCTTCTCCGCAGGCAGCAGACCGCGAGGAAAACTCCTTGGCAAACCGCTGCTGAGTCGGTTCCGCGGCCTTCAGCTCGAAGTCACGATCACCGAGAAGGTCCCCTCGCCCCACGCGGAGGTGGTGGTGCAGTTGCCGGAGAAGGAATGAGGGCACTATCCTTCGCCGGTGCTGTATTCCGTCAACAGCAGATCTTCGTCCTGAATCAGTCCGATACCCGGGGCGTATGTCTTGTCGTATCGTTCATTGGGGTCCAGCGCGGAGGTCTCTTCCGTTCTCAGGCAGTTCTTGAAGGTGCCGGCCGGGGTCTTCAGGGTCACGCTGTCACTCGTGATCTCGGCCCTGTCCATGGCGTTTGGCGCTATTTCCTGGTAATACCTTGCCCCCAGGAAGATAGTTCCGGGCATCATCACGCCTGCTTTCGAGTTCTTGTTGTCGGCCCTCCATGCCCCGGAATGCCGGACGATCTTTCCGTTCTCGTAATCGTCCACGTCCTCGCCGAAATAGAATACGTTGCCGGTCTTCTTGCAGATGGCGAAGAAGTTCCTGGAGATTTCCTTCAGCTTTCCATCCTCAAATTCCCGCTCTTCCACGACCCTGGTTTCAATCTTCCCCACCGTCACGGTTTCATCCAGGACCGTGATCACCACCTTTTCCCGATCGCTTTTGAGGACGAGTCGATGGCCGGGTTTCAAGATGAAGAACCGGTTCGCTCCGACCGAGGAGAACTGGCAATTCTCGATGCCGAAGTTTCTGGTCCATCTCTTTCCCTGCTTGGCTTCAGCCCTCTGTTCTACTTTGGTCTCCTTGATTTCCATGACCTTGCCCTGGCTGGAGATCTCCACTTCGTATTCCTTCCCGCCGGAGCTGATCGCTACGTCGAATTGACCCACGTCCTTGCCCTCA
>CAZUAM010000651.1:0-4026 GCA_964618095.1 uncultured Planctomycetaceae bacterium
GTCGTTTGTTCTCAATTACTTAGATGCGATTCTCTTCCGGAACTTCGGTTTAGCGAGGCAGCCGCCCGGGCCTCGTTTTGGAAGCGTTGGAGCCGCCGCGGGTCGAGTGCGGCGGCGAAGGGGAAGATCTTCAGGGCCACGCGGCGGTCGAGCGAGGTCTGTTGGGCCTCGTATACCACGCCCATCCCGCCGCGGCCGATCTCGCGGAGGACGCGGTACTCGCCCACCATTCCGCCATGCGCACCAGGGGCATCTTCTCCGGCCGGCCTATCGGGCAGATCGGCATCTGGGCCGCAAGGGTCGCCGGTTTCGGACAGGTCGGCCAGCAGTTGCATGGCGGGGAGCAACTGGCGGAGTTGGTCGGCATGGTCGGGGTGGGCGGCGGCGTGGGCCTCAAGGTCGAAGGGCTCGCCCGCCTGCTGGGCCTTCATGGCCTGGTCGATCAGGTCGGCCAGCAGCAGGTCGCTAGTATTCTGTTTGCTGCTTGAGACCGTCATCAGGAGACCTCCGAGATTGTGTCGTCCAACAGGCGGCGTATCCGCCGCAGTGCCCGTACGTGCCGTTGCTTGGCGGCGGCCTGGCTGATATCGAGCACCGCGGCGGACTCGGCAAAGCTGAGTTGTTCGAGGTGGCGGAGGATGAGGATTTCGCGGTCGGCGGTGGGCAGCTCGTCCAAGGTCGCCCGCACGCGCCGGCGCAGTTCGTCTCGGAGCAGGTGTCGCAGTGGCCCGGTGCCGCGAGCCACGACTCGATCGGCCAATTGGATCGCCGACGCGTCGGAGAGGCCCAGGGGCTGTTCGCGACGGACGCTCCGTTTGCCGACCTGGATGTGGCGCCGGGAGAGGTCGGTGAGGCGGTTTACTGCGATCTGCCGCAGCCAGGGGTAGAAGGCGATGGGCGGCTGGCGGAGGTAGTCGGAGAGTTGCTCGGACGCCATTGCCAGGGTCTCCTGCACTACATCCGACGGGTCGATGCGAGCGGCCAGGCGGTCGTCCATCCGCACGGCGACCATCCGGCGGAGCCGGTCCCGGTGTCGGGCCAGGAGTTGCTCGACGGCGGGCCGGTTCCCGCGGGCGGCCGCGGCCAGGAGTTGTTCGGTGGTTGGATCTTCTGGAGCCATCGGCAGCTCGCCCTCTACTAACTGCGCGGAAAGTGCGAAAAGGTGACGGCGAAAATGGCCGCTGCTGGACGATTTACGCCTATCGAGGGGTTTGGCAGCCGATCGACATTCTCCGGGCTATCAAGGCTGCGTACAACCCTTTACCGGTTCTTTCGGGGGGTTCTCGGACGGGACCTTGAGGTCCGTCGCCGGCCCGAATTACGTGCCGGTGGTTGCCCCCTCAACCTCCAGGCATCAAAATCAAGGACGCCCTCGGGCACGAATGCGATTCGGATCGGCTGCCGGGACGTCATCCCTGAGGACTCTATCGCTGAGGACTCTGCCCCCTCCAGCGCAACATCTTTTCCCAAGGAGTTCGAACGCCATGAAGTACGAAACCGTGCACACGAGGATCTGCAAACACTTCTTACCTCTGGTTGCCCTGCTTCTGCTCTGCCCGGCTGTTTTTGCGGCCGAGAAATTCCCGGAGGTCGCCGAGTTGCCATCCAGTGCCGACTTGCCCGATCCGCTGGTGATGTTCGACGGCCGGCGCGTGACCAGCAAGCAACAGTGGTACCAACAGCGGCGGCCCGAGCTGAAGGCGCTATTCCAGCACTACATGTATGGTTACTTTCCGCCAGCACCGAAGCCGCTCCAGGCCGCGGTGGGGCGGATAGATCGGCAGTTCTTCGGCGGCAAGGCGACCAAGAAGGAGGTGACCATCAAGCTGGGGCCCAAGGACGCGCCGAGGATTGAGTTGCTGGTGGTGATCCCCAATGATCGCAAGGGGCCCGCTCCGGCCTTTTTGGGGCTGAATTTCCACGGCAACCACACGCTGGTCAAGGATCCAAGTGTAGCCCCGCCAAAATCTTGGGTGCGCAGCAACAATCCGGGAAGTAAAGCCAACCGGGCCACCGACGCCGGCCGCGGCACTCGGGTGGACGTATGGTCGATCGAATACGTGATCGACCGGGGCTATGCCGTGGCCACCTTTTACAACGGCGACGTGGACCCCGACCGGCCCGACTTCACCGACGGCGTCCACCCTCACTACTTCAAGGAGGGCCAAACCGAGCCGGGGCCGCACGACTGGGGAACCATCGCCGCCTGGGCCTGGGGGCTGCACCGCGCGGTGGACTATCTGGTTACGGATACGGACATCGACAAGGATCGCATCGCGGTGGTCGGTCACTCGCGCAACGGCAAGACCGCCCTGCTGGCGGCGGCCTTCGACGAGCGGATTCCCCTGGCGATTCCGCACCAGGCCGGCTGCGGCGGCACCGCACCCAGCCGCGGCAAGGTCGGAGAGTCGGTCAAGCAGATCAACACCAGCTTTTCCCACTGGTTCAACGACGAGTTCACCAAGTTCAACGAGCAGGTCGATCGGCTGCCCTTCGACCAGCACGCGCTGATCGCCCTGGTCGCGCCGCGACCGGTGTTGCTTACCAATGCGGTGCAAGACACCTGGGCCAATCCGGCGGGCCAGTTCGAGGTGCTCCGGGCCGCCGACAAGGTCTATCGATTTCTGGAGGCCGGCGGCCTGGAGGCCACCGAGATGCCCGAGACCGGAAAGCTGATCGACAGCAAGCTGGGGTATTACATCCGGCCCGGCAGGCACTCGATGGGCAGGCAGGATTGGCAGGTGTTCCTGGACTTTGCCGACAAGCATCTGCGGCCGAAGCGATAGCCGCGTGGCAAGCGCGGTTGTAGGAGGAGAACCGATGATCTGCAGCGCCCGGCGCGGAGAGAGGCTGAATTTGACCATCGCTGGCTTTCTGGCGAGCGTCAGTCTTCTTGCCGCAGGAGACGCGAGGGTCTTGGGTGAGCAGAGCCGGGCACGCGGCAGCGCGGCAAGTTCTCGAAACTCGCCGGGGGAGGGCGCCGGGACCCGGCGCAACGTCGTCTTCATCCTCAGCGACGATCACCGGTACGACTTCATGGGCTTTGCGGACGGGCCGGAGTTTCTGGAGACGCCCCACATGGACCGCATGGCCGCCCAGGGTGCCCATCTCCAAAATGCCTTCGTGGCCACGTCGCTCTGCTCACCCAGCCGGGCTTCGATCCTGACCGGCCAGTACGCCCACCGGCACGGCGTGGTGGACAACCAGCGGCCGGTGCCCAAGGGCACCGTCTTCTTTCCGCAATACCTGCAGCAAGCCGGCTACGAAACGGCGTTTATCGGCAAATGGCACATGGGCCACGAGAACGACCAGCCGCGCAGGGGATTCGATCACTGGGTCAGCTTTCGCGGACAGGGCGAGTACTTCAATCCCACGCTGAACGTAGACGGCAAGCGGAGCCAGGTGCGCGGCTATACCACCGACGTGCTGACCGACCACGCGTTGAGGTGGCTCAAGCGGAAACGCTCCAAGCCGTTCTTCCTATATCTTTCTTTCAAGGCCGTTCACTACCCGTTCGAGCCCGCCCCGCGCCATCGAGGCCGGTACGAGAAGGCCAAGATCAAGTATCCCGAGACCATGGCCAACACCGAGGAGAACTACCGCAGCCAACCCCGCTGGGTCCGCGAGCGCC
Organism: uncultured Planctomycetaceae bacterium; assembly: GCA_964618095.1. Lineage (GTDB taxonomy): Bacteria > Planctomycetota > Planctomycetia > Pirellulales > Thermoguttaceae > CAZUAM01. The sequence continues at coordinate 3,632 of CAZUAM010000651.1, forward strand.
GCTACGGAATCCACGGCATCGACCACATGCAGACCGGCCCGTTCGACGACGACCCGGTGCCGTCCTTCGACGACCTCTACCGCCGATACTGCGAGACGGTACACGGGCTGGACGAGAACCTCGGCCGCGTGCTGGATTTCCTGGACCGGGCCGGCCTGGCCAGATCGACACTGGTGATCTACATGGGCGATAACGGGTTCGCGCTGGGCGAACACGGTTTCTACGACAAGCGCGACGCCTTCGAGGAGTCGATCCGCGTGCCGATGCTGGCCTACGCCCCGGGGCTGATCAAGCCGGGCACGAAGATCACGCAGATGATCCAGAACATCGACGTCGCCCCGACCGTCCTCGAGGCGGCGGGCTGCCCGCTGCCGAAGGAGCCCGGCATGGACGGC
>CAZUAM010000652.1:0-4024 GCA_964618095.1 uncultured Planctomycetaceae bacterium
CGTCCAAGACCACCTTGGTCACCCCCGGCCCAACCCGCGAATTGTCGCGGTTGCCGTGCGCGTAGTCACCATTCTCGTCGACTGCGGTAGAGGTCGACCGCATGCTGCGGCCTTCCTGCGGTTTCGCCAAATCGGCCAGGACATCGGCAAATCCGGACGCGGCCATCGCCCAAACCGCCACGGCCAGCGCGGCCCAAACCACGGGCCTTGGCCTCGGTCCAAACACGGCAGCCAGGCAGACAAGGGGGCTCTCTCGTCTCATCTGTTCATCCTTTCCTGCAATGCAGATCCTATGTGAACTCGCGTTTCCCATGCGCGATGGGCCCGGAGTAGACCCGGCGCGACGACGTTGACTATCCTACCAGGACGTCCCGCCTGTGTGTACAGACCCGAGAGGCCGGCCGGGCTCAGTCGAGCACGTAGGGGCTGTCGGCGTGATCCTCGTGGCGGATCTCGTCAACCGGCCCCCGGCGTCCCTCTCCCGCATAGAGGCGGTTCGGGCAGTTGAACACCAGGCCGGGAACCCGGCTGATGTTCTTGTAGGCGTGGACCACGCCGGGCGGGACGATCACCGATTGCCGGTTCGACTCGCCCACCACCAGCGTTAGCCGGTAGTCCAGCGTGGGCGAATCCCGGCGGACGTCCCAGAGGTAGAGCTTGAAGTCGCCCGGGCCCACGAAGGCAAAGTAGTCGGTCTGCTCGCGATGCTCGTGGGGGCCCCGGGCTACGCCGGGAAGCGTCTGGCTAAGGTAGGCCATCGAGGGGTAGGCGGCCGGCTCCAGCTCGTCTTCGCGGTACAGCTCGATCAGCCAACCGCGCGCGTCCTCGAATCGCTTCAGCGGCGTGACCACCACGCCGGCGATTGTGCCTTCACGAAACATGCGCTGCTCCCATGAGGGTTGAGGGTTGAGGGTTGAGAGTTGAGGGCTGAGAGTTGAGGGGTTACGGGCTCTGCTTGGCGAGGCGGTTCTTGAGGCCGCTTAACATGCGAGCGAGCTGCTCTGCTTTGCCGTACAAGTCCTCGAACGCGGCTTCTGCAATAAACGACCGTACTTTGGCTACATGCAGTTGTGAGACCGTTTCCATAAGCGAGCCATATGCAATTTCCACAAATCGAGCGAAGTCCTTCCGTGACGCCCGGCTGCTTCCTTCCGCGACGTTGGAAGATATGGAGATGGATGCCCGTCTCATCTGGCTTGTCAGCCCAAACCGTTCGTCGACCGGGAATCCCCTAGTGGCCTGATAGACGCCGTCGGCGAACTGAACGGCCTGTTGCCACACGTCGAGCTTCTCGAAACCGAACATACGGTCGTCCTTTCGTGCAATCCCCACGTCGTCGTCACACTCTCAGCGTCCACCCTCAACTCTCAACTCTCAACCCTCAACCCTCAACACGTCGCCCAGGTATTCCCCGTAGGTGTTCTTCTGGCCGTCGGCCAGGGCCTTGAGTTGCTCGGTGGTGATAAACCCCTTACGCCAGGCGACCTCTTCGATGCAGGCGATTTTCAGGCCCTGGCGCTGCTCGATCATCTCCACGAAGTTGGCGGCCTGCAAGAGCGACTGGTGGGTGCCGGTATCCAGCCAGGCGAAACCGCGGCCGAGGATTTCCACCCGCAACTGCCCCCGCTCCATGTACGCCCGGTTGACGTCGGTAATCTCCAATTCCCCGCGTGCCGACGGCCGGATGCCCGCCGCGATCTCCACCGCCCGGTTGTCGTAGAAGTACAGCCCGGTGACCGCGTAGCCGGATTTTGGCCGGGCCGGTTTTTCCTCGATGGAGAGGGCCTTGCCGCCGGCGCCGATCTCCACCACGCCGTAGCGCTGGGGGTCTCTGACGCGGTAGGCGAAGATGGTGGCCCCCGAGCTTCGGGCGGCGACCTCCTGGAGCGTCTTCTGGAAACCCTGGCCATAGAAGATGTTGTCGCCCAGGATCAGGGCCACGTTGTCCCGGCCGATGAACTCGCGTGCAATCAACAGCGCCTGGGCCAGCCCCTCCGGTCTCGGCTGGACGGCGTATTGGATCGAGATGCCCAGCCGGCCGCCGTCCCCCAGCAGGCGGCGGTACGAGCCGATGTCCTCGGGCGTGGAGATCAAGAGGATCTCGCGGATGCCGGCCAGCATCAGCGTCGACAGCGGATAATAGACCATCGGCTTGTCGTAGACGCAGAGCAGTTGCTTGCTGACGGCCTGGGTAACCGGGTAGAGCCGGGTACCCGCCCCGCCGGCCAGGATGATCCCTTTCTTGCAGCCGCCCGTGGTATCCATCGGTTCTCCGCCGCCTTCCCGCGACGCGTTGCGTCCCGGCTATTGACGCGTTGCGTCCCGGCTATTGGTGATCCTCTTTTCGACAGGCCGTTGGGGATGGGCTGTTACGCCGCGGTCCGGTCTTCGGCCGGGGGAGTCTCCACGCCCTTCAACCCCAGCCGCTCGCGGCGGTAGGTTCCGCTGGTAATCCGCTCGACCCAGGTCGGGTTGTCCAGATACCACCGGACGGTCCGCCGGATGCCCGACTGAAAATCCTCGCGGGGTCTCCAGCCCAATTGGGTCCGGATCTTCTCCGCGTCGATGGCGTAGCGGCGATCGTGGCCCGGGCGGTCGGTAACAAAGGTAATCAGCCGGGAGCACGGTGCCAACTCGGGCCGCAGCCGGTCGACGACCGCGCAGATCGACCGGACCACCTCCAGGTTGGTCAGCTCGCAATCGCCGCCGATGTTGTAGACCTCCCCGGGAGTCCCCTGCTCGAGCACGCTGCGAATCGCCCGGCAATGGTCCTCCACGTAGAGCCAGTCGCGGACGTGCTGCCCGTCGCCGTAGACCGGCAGCGGCTTGCCCTCCAGGGCGCCCAGGATCATCAGGGGGATCAGCTTCTCGGGAAACTGATACGGGCCGTAGTTGTTCGAGCAGTTGGTCGTAAGCACGGGCAGCCCGTAGGTATGATAATACGCCCGAACGAAATGGTCGCCGGCCGCCTTTGAGGCCGCATACGGCGAATTCGGCCTATAAGGACTCTCTTCGCTGAACCTCTCCTCTCGCCCCTTACCCCTGGCCCCTAACGATCCATAGACCTCGTCGGTCGAGACGTGCAGGAAGCGGAACCGCGACTGCCGAGGCTCGGGCAGCCCGGCCCAATAGGCTCGGGCGGCCTCCAGCAGTCGGAAGGTTCCCACCACGTTGGTCTCGACGAACGCCGCGGGCGAGTCGATCGAGCGGTCCACGTGCGATTCGGCCGCGAAGTTGACCACCGCCCGGGGTCGGTGTTCTTCCAACAGCCGGCCTACGAGCGGCGCATCGCCGATGTCGGCCTCGACGAAGGTGTAGCGCGGCTGGCCGGCCACGTCGGCCAGCGAATCGGGGTTGCCGGCGTAGGTCAGCTTGTCGAGATTGACCAGCGGAGTCCTTTCCTCGGCGAGCCACTGCCGCACGAAGTTGCTCCCGATGAATCCGGCTCCGCCGGTTACCAAAACACTTTCCATGGCTTTCGGAAGTGATTGCCGATAGCGGACTTGGGAAATCCCGGGCGACGCCGTCCACCGCGTAAAGGCCGCTCGAGAAGTGGGCAACAAGGGGCGGCATAGTAATCGGGCCCCCGGGCCCCTGTCAACCCCGGCTCTGCCGGATCGCCCGGGATTCCTTTCTGCTTGTCCGGACGGTTGATTCACTCTTTCCAGGGTCCGGCCATCTTGCCGAGCACGAGGCGGCCGTCGCGTACGGTTAGCGTCTGCCGGCCGATGACGACTTGATCGCCTTTGACTTCTGGCCCCGGCTCCGTGCCGGCGGTCACGAACAGGAATTTCAGCGTGGTTCCTCCGGCCGTGATTTCTGTGCCGCTTCCGGCACCGGGACCGGTCATCAAGCATCCCGTCCGCCCGGGACGTGCGGCAGAAGCCGACGGCCAGAGAGGTGCCGTCGGCCGCGCTGAGGAGGGCCGATCCGTCGCCGGCCCGTGGCAACGCCCTCGCCGGTAACGTTTCGGCTAACGCTCACCCGAGGACCCCCGAAACCACCGCCGAACGGGACAATGCAA
>CAZUAM010000653.1:0-4022 GCA_964618095.1 uncultured Planctomycetaceae bacterium
CCTCACTCTACCGCCAGGCGATCGACACCGCGTGGAAACGGACCGGCTTGCCGCATTTCCCGCCCAGTTGGGAGAAGGAAGGAACGCACTGGGGCAATACCGAGACCCTGTGGCCCACCGAGTTATTCGACCGCGACGACCCCCGGGTCGGCGCACTGGTCAAAGAGGTTCGTGAGAACTTCGGCGGCGGCTACGTCGAGGGCACGATCCAGTGGCGGGGCAAATGGGACGACTGCATCCACCCGTACATGGGCGCGTACACGACGATGACCGATCTCGTCCGTGGCCGCGACGAGCAGGTCGTCGAGGACTTCTACTGGTACCTGCTCCACTCGACGGCCACGCATGCCTTTCCCGAAGGCATCTTCTACAAGCGCCGATTCGCCTGGAGCAACACGATTCCCCATCCTACCGGCGCATCGAACTACGCCCTGATGCTGCGGCACATGCTGCTCGACGAACAGGGGGACGAGCTGCATCTGCTCCGCGCCGTGCCCGACTGGTGGCTGGGCGAGGGAAAGCAGATCCGCGTCGAGCGGGCGCCGACGCACTTTGGCCGGATGGGTCTTACGGTCCGCGGCACTGGCTCCGGCGTGCAGGTCCGGCTCGATCGACCCCGGCGGCGGCCGAAGCGGATCGTGCTGCACCTGCCCAGGTCGCGGCCGCTGCTGGGTTCGATTGAGGGCGTGGAGGTCGCCGTGCGAAGTGGTCAGAAGCGGCGCTGGGACTTTTCCACGGTGGTCAAGCTGTACACCGAGCAGGCCGGGCCGCTGCTGCGGCCGATTCCGGGACTGGTCAAGTTGCCGCTGGAGCGGCCGATTGCACCCGGTCAGTCTCAGATGCTCGACCTGACGGCCCTGGTGAACACCGATCCGCTCAGCGCGCCGTTCGGTGTGCAAAACCCGGGCAAGTACCTTTTTACCGGGCTGCCGCTGGGCGAGAAGATGGTGGGCGGCGTGCCCTTTACGATCATCGACCCGGCCGGCAACGACGGCCGCGGGCTGCTGGTGCTCCACTCGCCCCGCGCACCGAAGAATCGCAAGTGGCCGCGGGAGGTCGAGATTGGGGTGGGACAGAAGGGCAGGCGGCTTTTCTTTCTGGGCAACGTCCACGGCTGGTCTCCGCAGGACCCCGGCGTCGGCGATTGGGGGGCCGTGGCCGAGTACGTGATCGAGTATGCCGACGGCCAGAAGCAGACCGTGCCCTGGATTACCGGCCGGACCGCCGACGAATGGACCGCCCCGCCGGAGGCCGACGCCGTATTGGCCGGATTGCAGGGCGAGCCCTGGCACCTGAACGTGCTGGGTGTTAAGCTGCGGCCGGTGCTGATCCGGAAGGTCGTTTTCCGCGACCTGGGCACACCCGCCGCACCCGTGCTGGCCGCCGTGACACTGGAGAAATGATGCCCAAGGGCCGTCGCTGGCGGTACTTCAGCGAGCCGCTCGAGCAGGTCGAGAGCCAGTCGCGGAAACACGTCGCTGGGGGTACGTACATCGACTGGAAGGTGATCGCCGTGCTGCTGACCACGGCGGTGTCGCTGACGCTGCAAGAGTATCTCTTTTCGTCTGAGCATCTGGATACCGTTGTCCGGGCCCTGGAGCCGGCCGGTGCGGGAGGGTTGCTCGACGGAATCTGCGCGGCGAGCCGGTCGCCGCGGAATCAAGCCCTGGCCGGGCTGATCTATTGGGCCGTGGGGACGTGGATCACGTATGTGATCATCCCGGTGCTGGTGATCAAGCTGGTTCTTCGCGGCCGGGTGCGCGATTATGGTGTAAGAGTCCGGGGGATTCTCGGCGGAAGCTGGATCTACCTCGTCTTTTTTGGGGCGTTGGTGCCCTGGCTGTTGTTCTTCTCGCGCACCGGGAGCTTCCAGGCGCAGTATCCGTTTTACGGCCTGCAATCCGACGAGCCGCTGTGGCCCCGGTTTTGGATCTGGGAGGTGTTCTACGCGACGCAATTCTTGTGTCTGGAGTTTTTTTTCCGGGGCTTTGTCCTGCACGGAACCCGCCACCGCTTCGGGGCCTATTCGATCTTCGTGATGACGGTACCCTATTGCATGATCCACTACGGCAAACCCATGCCGGAGACGTTCAGCGCGATCGGGGCCGGGATCGTGCTGGGACTGATGAGTCTCAAGACACGTTCGATCTGGCTGGGTGCGGTGCTGCACGTGGCCGTAGCGCTGTCGATGGACCTGTTGGCACTCTGGCACAAGGGGCTGCTGCTTTGAGAAACGAAGGGAGCTTCCGATGATCGTGGAAGAAACACACCGGCCTCGACACGCTCCACCGGGACGCATCGCAGCAGCGATCTGCCTCGTAGTCCTGGGCGGGATCGGCTTTCCGCAGACGGTGGCTGCGGCTGCGGATCCGGTCAAGGAACTCATTCTGCGGGCCGGGAATGCAGACGACGACGGAGTTCGCCTGGGGATTCTGAAAGAGCTCCGCGAGTTGCCCGGGCTCGATGCGAGAGAGAAGGCCGACGTCGAGAGGATGGTCGCGGCGGTCGAGCAGTGGATCGGCTCGAAGCGGCTGCCTTATTTCGGCGCACAGATCAGCCGCACCAGGGACTTCGACTTTGGCGTTGCCGAGGACTCGCCGCTGCATCCGCTCAGTTGCCTCTATCGCGGCAGGATGCTCACTTGGGTAACGCTGGAAAGCGGCGGCATCATCCACGACCAGCGCCTGCGCCGAGAGTTTCTGGACAAGGCGGTGGCCGAGTTCAAGATCGCGCGGGCCGCCTTCCCCAAAAACCGGATCGTGCGGATGTATCTCGGGGAGCCGATCCCCTGGCGGAGAGAATACGCGGCCGTGGAGGGGGCGCCGGAGTGGGCCACCTTAGAGCGCGAAAACCTCGAGCGGCTGGCCGACGTTATCCGTTGGTGGATCGAGCATCGCATGCAGCAGGACGGCCAGTACGGCGGCGGCTGGGGCGACGACTGCGAGATGTGGCGCTGGTGGGTGCCGGTGTTGATCGCCTTCGACGATCCCCAGATCACCGCCGCCCAGGCACGCTTCTCCGATGCCCTGATGAGCCAGCCGCACATGACGGCCGGATACACCTCGAGGATGTCGGACGTGGAGCACACGGCCGAGGATTCCGCCGACGTGATCACGCCGATGATGCACCTCGATGCGGGCAATCCGCGCTGGAAGAGTCGGGCCCTGCGGATGGCGGAGCTGATGGAAAAACGTTGGACCGGCAAGAACGACCGCGGGCAGTTGCAGTTCAAGAGCACCTATTTCACCGCGGAGAGGATCGACCAGGACCCCCAGCGGGCCTGCGACACGGTCTATCACCCCCGGGCCGTGCAGCCGGCGCTGCTCTACTGGCAGCGGACCGGCGACAAGCGGCTGGGGGCCCTGCTGACCGCCTGGATGGACACCTGGGTGGAGGCCACCGCGCGGGCCGGGCGCGGCAAGCCGGCCGGGATCATCCCCTCGGCAATCCACTGGCCGGACGGGGCGATCGGCGGGCTGGGCAAAGACTGGTGGGACCCGAGGAATCACGGCGAAGCGACTCTCTACGAGTGGCCCAGTGCGGCCAGCATGATGTGCGATACGCTGCTGCTTTGCTGGCACATGACCGGCGACCGGAGGTATCTCCGGCCGCTTCGCTCGATGGCGGCGATCCGCTTACGCTGGCTCAAGCGGCCACCCCCGCGGCCGCCGGCCCCCGGCACGGAGGCCTGGTGTGCCGAGAAGCTGGGGTTTCTTTCGGCAACGCTGGCGAAGTACAGGCTGCTGAGCGCCAGCGGCGACTTCGACGAGCTGCTGGGCAGAGATCACCGGGCCTACATGATCTCGGGCCCCGGCGGCGATCGGACCGCGCTGGTGGCCGGGCTGCGCAACAGCGCGGAGGCGCTGCGGGTCAACTTCGAGGGCTACACCAGTGAGGTTCGCTACACGGACCGCGTGCTTCGTTTCCCGGCGCTGTTTCGCGGGGACATGATGTTCGTAAGGCGAGCGGCGGCAAGGAATTTACCGTCGGATTGGGGTTGTCGTCTTGTTGCGTTTTCCTGG
>CAZUAM010000654.1:0-4010 GCA_964618095.1 uncultured Planctomycetaceae bacterium
TTCGGCCTGTGGCTCTTCTCCGGGGCTTATTCCCGCCGAGCTTGGCAGGCCGCCGTGTTATGCTTCAGCACCTTCGCCTGGATTTCGCTGTACAAGGCCATCTCGGGCGAGGCCACCTGCGGCTGTTTCGGCCGGGTGTCGGTCAACCCGTGGTGCACGTTGATCTTGGATCTGACCGCCATAAGGGCGCTACTGTGGTGCCGGCTGGCTGCGCATCCCGAAATCTCCCCTCGCCCGCTGGCGGGAGAGGGGCCGGGGGGGAGGGCAGGGCGGCGCAGACAACTCGCGTTGCTTGTGGCGATCTTCCTCGCCGCGGGAATCCCCGCAGGCTTGGCCATGGGAACCTACCAGGCAGCGACCCTCGACGCGTCTGGCGACATCTTCGGCGAGAACCAGTTTGTCGTCCTGGAGCCGGAGAAGTGGGTCGGCAAGCGCTTCCCGCTCCTGAACTACATCGACATCGGTGATCAGCTCACGAAGGGTCAATGGCTTGTGGTGCTTTACCGTGACGATTGCCCGAAATGCCGTGCGCTGATCCGCGACTACCAGCGGTTGTCAGCGTTTTCGGCTCTGGATGGTCTCGCGCCACGCGTCGCGCTGGTTGAAATGCCACCGTATGGCGGCTGGAATGGGTCCATCCCTTCAGGCCGTGTACGAGCCGTGTTGGGCCATTCGGAGCACACGAGAGAGTGGTTCGGGGGACCACCGATCAGAGTTCTGCTGAAGGAAGGTCTTGTGGTTGGAGGTAAGGATTGGGACGCACACGTAGATGCGGATTCGGCCTATTGGAGGGAGCGTCAGGTCGCACGGGGTGGTTAGACCGACGCGGAAACAGGAGGTTACCGTCTGCTCGACCTTCGGCCGAGCAGACGAACGCCAGTTTTGCTACTTAGGTGGTGAAAGGAGGTCAACTATGTTCGCGGTTTGTTTTCGGGGCCGTAGGAACTGGGCACGCCGTCGTTTAATAGCTTTAGCTTTGGCAGCGCTGGCTCCGGCGCTTGTGGTAGGCAGCCTCGCCTTTGCAGAGTATGGCTCGTGGGTCACCTGCAGTCAGTTGTGGCCGCCCCCTTGCGGTACCATGGGTGATCCGGACTTCGGTTCCTGTATAGCTGACACCTACATTTGTCCCAACGAGCTGGTGGCGAAGGGCTGGACACAAGGCGCAAATTCGAAACTGCACTATTGTGGTCTGGACTTAGGCCAGGACGAGGACTGCCAGCAGGGCTACTGGTATTATTGCTTCAGGAACGACCGCTGGCAGAACGCCGACTGTACCGGGTACCTCTACTGCAGCCAGGACCAAGAGGTGCGTGAGGCTTTACAGGACGAGCCCGGCTGCAATTCATCATGACACGCTACCAGCGCGTGTTGTGCAGGCGCTGTTGCTGTCTGGTTTCTGCGGAAACGCACGCGCGAAGTCGGGATGCTTCCCGCGTGGGCGCTTTCCGCGGCTGGGACTTGATATGTACGTAATCTCTCTGCTGTTGTGTGGTGTCGCTGGAGCACCGTCCGAGTCGGACGTAGCTGTGGCGCAAACGCTTCGTGCGGCTGTAGAACAGTGGCAGACGCAGGTCGCTTTTCGGTCTAGCTACCGTCTGCGCGGGGGCTTTGCCAATTCCGTAGAAGACGCGCGGCGCGGCGAGATCAACGCGAAGCTCGGAGGCGGCTATGCGATCCGGTTCGAGGCGGCTGGCGTGTTCCACAAAGAAGGCCCGAAGCTGCGCTGCTCGATCGAATTCGCCGGCGGTCGGGTACTGTTGTCTGCGGGTGCAGACGGTGCGCCTCCGGCGACCGCGAATAGGCCGTGGGATGAGGTGTCGGACGGCCGAGTACAGGTGTCCTATTACCCGCCAACGACTTTGCGGCCAGCAATAGGGCAATTCGGGAATGCCGCTCAGGTTGAGAAAAGGCGGCCAGAGACCGCGGACATGGCGGCGGGCTGCGCCACCGAGATCTACATCAACCCGTTGAAGCCTTGGCCCAACCCGAACGAGGACTTCCTCGGGCATGGTGCCCTGGTGGGCGTTGAGGCTGTCGACGAACAACACCTAGAAGTGGCTCGGCAAGAGAGGTCGGAAATCGGGCTGGAAACGAATCGGCGAGTTCTGTTTTGGACGAACCCTTCGCCCCCGGTCATCGAGAAGGTTTCCGCGGAGTATCTCGAACCCGACGGCACGCGAAGGCAGAGTTTCACGTCATTGTCTGACTTCAAACAGTGCCCGGGAGGGCTAGTCGCGAGGCGGGTGTTGCACGTGGCCGTGCTGAGCCGGGATCATATTGCTGTGCAGGAATGGAGGTCGGACGACCTGGGTGATCGGCGACCTTCCGGGGACGACTTCGCGATAACTGTCGCGCCCACGACCAAGATCATGGGATTCAAGGACACATCCGCACAAGCGAAGCTCCGCCGCTTGGAGCCGAGCAAGATCCAACTGGCAGAGCTCATCGACTATCAAGCCCTTAAACAGGAAAGCGAGCAGATGCGCCGCGCCTACGACCAAGCTACGCATCCGCCGGCAAGGCGGACGCCTATATGGCTGATATGGAGTGGCGGTGGGCTCGCCGTTGTGCTTGTGTTGATTTTCGTTCTTCGACGACGAAGTAGTTGACTCGGCCACCCTTCTTCCCTTCTTCAGAGTCGCATATGGTTTCCCGCCACCTCAGAGCTCTTGACGGACCCTGCAACAAGAGTGCCTTATTGGCTTGTGCGCGGCTTCTTGTCTGTATCATTCTCGGCGGTATCCTTGTTGGGATGCTGTCCTGCAGCCGGGATAGTTCCGACAGGCGTGAGGGAGCGCTGAGGGTCATATCAGATGAAGTTGGCCCCTTGTTTCTCGATAACAGCACGGAGATCGAGCATGAGTTCTCGGTTCGTAATCTCTCCGACACCGAGCCCATGAAGCTAGAAATCTCGAAGCGGGCGTGCAGTTGCTCCACCGTCGCCATCCCACCGGGGCCGGTGCACCCTGGCGCGACAGGAGTCGTGAAGTTGGCCGTTTCGGTTCCCTACAGAACAGGGGTCAGTAACGCAGCGGTGCAACTAAAAACGGGGCTAAGCGATGACCCAGATCTACTCCTTCGCCTCTCTGTTTCGACATACCGACGGATTTCGGTCAGGCCCGCTGTATTCGCGGTTGGCGAACTGAACCCTGACAGCCAGAAAGACATTGCTTTCGATGTCGTGCTACACCAGCCTGCTCGCGAAGCAGACCTTCCAATCCGTGTGCAAGCTTTAGGCACACGTTTGTCCGTTGAGGTTCTCGGTGAGACGGAAGAAGAACAGCCTGAAGCCCACGTGACCACGGCCCACTGTCGGGCAACGATCCACTGCCCAAGCCTGGAAGACCCTGATTGCCCAACCGGACTGGTTGAAGAGACTATCAGAATTCAGCATGGGAAGCACTGCAGAAGTCAAACGATTCGCTGGAGTCTTCGGGAGGTTATTGCAGTGGAGCCGAGGAAGCTGTTCGTTCAGTGTGGAAATCGGCAGGCTTGCAGGAAGACGTTTCATCTGTGCGAGAGTCAACCATTCAGGATCGTCTCTGTTCGGTCCGAGGTTCCCTTCATCACAGCAACTGTGGATTCGGGTGAATCCAAGACAGATCATGATGTGACGGTGGAGGTACTGGGTGGTGCTAGAGGGAACTCATCCAGGGCCACCAAGGCCTTGATTGACATCACGACAGACCACCTTGAACAGCGACGAGTCAGGCTTCCTGTCTTTGTGCTTTGGAGTGACACCGCAGAACCTTAGTGGCTGAGGTGAGGCCCGCATAGGACATTTGTCCGGCGCCCCTGGGACATCGACACGTCAAATCACGCGCCCCGCGGTGGCTACCGAAACCTTGACGCCACGGTGACCCCACCGCACCCCTGCACTGATGCCAACCGGCCCCGAGCGCTTTAGCCCGTATCCTTCGCGAAATACCGATCGATCACCGCCGCCCCCACCGCGTCGCCGAAGACGTTGATCGAGGTCCGCTCGCGGTCCAGGAACCAGTCGATGGCCA
>CAZUAM010000655.1:0-4009 GCA_964618095.1 uncultured Planctomycetaceae bacterium
TTAGATACCCTTGGAGGCTCAAGAATTCCCGAATTCTTGAATAATCCGGGTTAGCCGCCGGGCCTCCGGCTGATGGGCCTGGACTCGCGGGAGCAAGCTGGTGCAGGTCGAACCGCTCAGCCCCGAGGTGGCACCGGGCGTAGTGATGTCTGGGGCCCGTCCGGAAGTCGGATCGACTACCGGAACGCGGCGGACAGGTCCCTTGTCAGCGCCTGCAACAGGAACAGGGCGTTGTGGACGTAGCGAGGTAGCAAACGCCGCGGTTCGGACAAGATCCTATGAAACCACTCCAGGCCGATCTTCTGCATCCATTTCGGTGCGCGGCGGACCCGGCCTGCCACGAAATCGAACGTGGCGCCGACCTGGACGCAGACGGGAACGCCAAGCGCGCGGAAGTTTTCGGCCAGCCAGATTTCGCCCTTGGGCTGGCCCAGGGCGACCAGGAGCAGATCGGGACGCGCTGCGCGGATGCGGCCGATCAGTTGGCTGTGTTCTTGGGAAGTCAACTCGCGGAAGGGCGGGACCTCGACCCCCACAATCTGCAAGCCGGGGTACCGCCGGCAGAGCTTTCCGGCGGCCTGTTCCGCAACCCCTGGAGCACCGCCCAGCAGGAAGACGCGATGCCCCCGTTGCGCTGCCCGCTCGCACAGCCCGTAGATCAGGTCGGCCCCGGCAACCCGTTCCGGCAGCGGTTGGCGCTTCAGCCGCGAGTAGGAAACCAAGGGCATCCCGTCCGCAACGATGAAAGCCGCCTGGCCGTTTGCGGCCCGCAGCCGCGGATCCCGGTTGGCCAGCATGGCGTAGTGGAGGTTGGCCGTGATGAAGAAGCCCGGGCGGTGCCGCTCGATGAGCTGATCGACCATTGCGACCGTTTGCTGGAACGTGACGCGGGCCAGCGGCAGGCCCCAGATCGTCACCCGGTTGCTGCTCACGGTCTGGCGCCGCGATTGGCCGCTGCCGCGTTCCCGGCGGCCGATCTGCTCCAATGTCGTCGATGCGGTCTGGCAGGGTTCCATCGTTTTGCCTTGCGGTGATCAGGTAGTTCGGGAGTTCTGCGAGACGGGCCCGGGCCCGCTGCCCTGGAATCAATATGCTCCACGGCCGGTGAGCACACTGGTCGGCGTACGCAATAACAGCTTCAGATCGGTCCAAAAGCTCTGATTCCGCACGTACCAAATGTCCATGCGAACCCAGTCCTCAAAACCGATTTCGGAGCGACCGCTGACTTGCCATAGGCAGGTTAGCCCGGGCTTGACAGCCAGCCGGCGACGCTGCCAGGCCTCATACCGGGCCACTTCCTCGCCCAACGGCGGGCGCGGGCCGACCAGCGACATCTGCCCCAAGAGCACGCTGAGCAGTTGCGGAGTCTCGTCGAGACTGGTCTTGCGCAAGCAGCGTCCGATGCGGGTAACGCGGGGATCGCGCCGGTTCTTAAAGATCGGACCGTCCTGTTCGTTTGGAACTTCGTGCCGCCGCCGGGGGGCGTCGAGGACCATGGTACGGAACTTCAGCATCCAAAACGGACGGCCACAGTAGCCCACACGACGCTGCCAAAACAGGGGCTTACCCCGCGTAGTAACCAACAACACCAAGAACACCGCCAGCATGATCGGCCCCAGCACTACCAGAAGCCCCAGGGCCCCCAGCAGGTCGAACAGCCGCTTGGCTGCCCGGTAGACGGGCGAGCGGGTCCCTCCCGGTGCCACCAGCGGCCGGCCTTCCTGAAGCCGACGATCCGCAAGCGGAACCGGCTGCCGTGGTACGTTGCCGATCTGGGGCCGCGGCCGGGCCATCTTGCGGGGCAAAGGCGGCAGGGAATGGGAAGAATGCGGAGGTGCCGACACGCCGCTTAGCACGCCGACTGGAGCCGTTTGCTCCGTGTCGGAAGCTACCTCAATAGTTCCCGTGGCCATCGAGTTTCCTCAGGTTGAGTTTGTTGGTGTCCCTGGATGGAGTTGCACGATTCTGGGAGTGAAGTGTTTAGCCGCCGCGGCTACACGGTGGCAAGCCCCGGCGTGGCCGCCGGGGCTAAACGTTGCGGAATTCCCGGAATCACGAAATCCTATTCAGATGAGCTGGACAGGATGCCCTCGTCCAACCCTCGCGGAGCAAACCGTGCGCCACGGCAACCCTCTGCAACCGCGATTCGGCGGGCGTGACGTAAAGTCAGCCCCAGCAGTCACTTGTGTCTTCCGGAGCCCGGCATCTGTCCGACGGAGCGTTGCACCGGCGAGCAACGGGGTTGAGAAAAATCAACACGGCAGGCCGGAGAAGTGAACGGCCACCCCCTTCACCGCGAACCAGGGGGTCCGTCCAGACGGAAATCAGACGTTGGGTGCCGGTGGCGGCTTGCCCGCCACCGTGCCCCAGGGGCAGACAAGCTGCCCCTGGCACCCGTCAAATCAAGATAAACGGACCGCCAGCGGTGCTGCGGAAAACTTCAACCGACCGGGGACGCAGCGGAGTTGGCCTGCTGGTGTGACTTATCCTTGTAAGGGACCCTAAGGGGCAAGACTCCGGACAGTTGGAGTGGCATCCACGATGCAAGCCGTCGCCATGATCGCCGGAATCGTGGGCCTGGTCTGGGGCGCGGTGATCTTCCTCCGGGGCGGGTTGCTCGGCGGCTGCCTGATCGTCCTGCTGGCCGGCACTTGCTTCAACTCGCCGTTCTTGGATCTCCAGTGGGGTCCGGTGTCGCTGACGGTGGATCGGATTCTTTGGCTGGTGCTGATCGTGCAGTATGCGATCTGGCGCCTGAGGGGTTGGGCCGACCCCAAGCCGCCGGGCAGGGCCGAGTTGGTCCTCTGCGGGTTCATCGGCCTGATGCTGCTGAGCACGTTTACCGCCGATTGGCGCGCCAACGGTTCCGAACCGGCCGTACGGCTGATCCTGTTTTATCTGATGCCGTTGGGTATCTATTGGGTGGCCCGGCAGTCCAAGCTGTCGCAGCGCAGCGTGCTGACGATTTTCGGCTGCCTGGCCGCCTTCGGCGTCTATCTGGCCCTTACCACCGTTGCAGAGACCTACCACGTCTGGTGGCTGGTGTTTCCCAAGTACATCGTCAGAACCACCACCAGCACCGAGCTGGAATTCATCGGGCGTGGCCGGGGACCGCTGCTGAATCCGGTGGGAACCGGAATGCTTCTGGCCCTCTCTCTGACCAGTGCCCTGATGTGGTGGCCCCGGTTGAAACGGCCGGGACGGCTGATCCTGGTGATCCTGTCACTCTTCTTCTGCCTGGCAATCTACTGTACCTTGACCCGCAGCGCATGGCTGGGAGGAATGCTGGCCTTGTCGATCGTGCTGGCCTTGACGATTCCGCGGAGCTGGCGAGTCCCCATTCTGGGAGGCGGTTTGTTGATTGCTATCCTGGTGGCGGCAAGCCAGTGGCAGCACGTGGTGGCGTTCAAACGCGACCGGAACCTCACCGCGCAGCACACGGCCGAGTCGGTTCATCTGCGGCCGATTCTCGCGGTGGTCGCGTGGAACATGTTCCTTGATCGCCCGCTGCTGGGCTGTGGCTTTTCCCAGTATCCCCGAGAATGCCGCGACTACCTTTCCGATCGCTCGACCAGCCTGCCTTTGGAAAGGGCTCGCGGCTTGATTCCGCACAATGTTCTCTTCTCGTTGTTGACGGAGACCGGGCTGGTGGGTCTGGGGTTGTTCGTCATCCTGGTGACGTTATGGGGGCGCGACGCCTGGCGGCTCTGGCGACTGCGGTCGGCGCCCCTCTGGGCCCGCCAACAGGGGCTCCTCTTCCTCACGGCGATGGCGGTATACTTTATCAACGGCATGTTCCATGATACGTCCGTCGCTCCCATGGCCCACATGACGTTGTTCTTCATAGCAGGGGTAACGGCCGGATTGCGCCCGCTGTTGCAGCCCGTCGCCGAGCCTAGCGGAACACGACCGGAATCGTCCTGCTGCCTTCCGGCTGACGTTGCCCCGGGATGGTGAAGCCCTTGGCGATGAGCTTGACGGCGGCCGAGTACCTGGCGCTGTTCCAAAG